>JAURLB010000001.1 GCA_030831445.1 Candidatus Nanopelagicales bacterium
GATCATTCGTGGGCAATGGTTCGCGATCTAAACTGTCAAGAAGATCCATGATGTTCGTCATAATCATTCGTTCACTATTGCCAAGATCGCAACTGCTCTCTAAGTCAAAGCAGTATTGTGCAAATCGCCCCAGTGCATCATCAAACCCAATTGCTTGACCTAACGCTAATTCGCGCGTGGTGAGACTAGCGTCCACAGCACCATCTAAAACAAGTCGACCTACACGATCTGGAAACATATGAGCATAATGGGCACCAATCAGAGTGCCATATGACTTTCCAATGTAATTCAATGTCTCTTGATCTAATACGGCTCGCAAAATATCAAGATCTTTCACAGTTTCTTTCGTAGAGATGTGAGCAAGAATCTCACCTGAATTTTCAAGACAACCTTGGGAAAATTCAAGTGTGAGGTTTTTGAATGTTTGAATCTCTTGAGCATCATCCGGAGTAGGTTCACTAGCCCCATAGATATCAAGATCACTATCACTCAAGCAATTCACAGGAGCGCTCTCATTCACCCCACGCGGATCCCAACTCACAAGGTCGTAGTTCTTCTGCAGGGTACGCGAAAAGGCATACGAATATGACTCTAAATATTGAATGCCACTTCCCCCTGGGCCACCGGGATTGGTGAAAATTGCGCCGAGCGAGTTTCCTTCTGCTACTTTGCGCATGACTGAGAGTGAAAGGGTTCCTTTTGCTAGATTGTTGTAATCCAATGGCACAACCACATCCGCGCATTCAAAAATTCCGCGACACTCTTCCCACATTACTTCTTGGTCGTAGTAACCCTCAAGGCTTTCAGTAAATGTTGGACTTGGACTTTCTGCGACTTCTTGAAATGAGCAAGCGCTGAGAACAAGCAGTAGGGCAATCAGTCGCTTCATGCACGCGCCAACTCGATGGTGAGAGTTTCTAAAATCATCAAAGGTTGGGCATTGGAGGCAAATTGTCGTCGCGCTTTTTCAATTGCTTCTAATCTCGCTCGTGTCTTGGCTGCAGTTGAAGTGTGAGCGGTTTCCATAATCTCGTGCTTTAGCTCTTCGTTGATAAGTTCTGCGCCTTCACCTACCATCTGAAGAAGCAAGACATCGCGGTAATACGTCATGAGATCAACGAGAGCGCCGTCAAGTCGATCACGCACTGCACGAGTTCTGCGAGATTTCTGTCTGGTTTCAAGTTCTTTCAGTGCAGGTCTTGCGGCTCGTTCGGCTTTTCCGCGACCACCCAAAGTAGCGCCGTAACTTTGCATGAGTGCGTCTTTTTCATTTTCGTCGAGTGTATCCATTTCAAGATTTGCTTCTTCAGTTGCTCGCTCGACAATCTCTTTAGCGCTTTTAAAGCAACTGCCGAGATCTCCAAGTTGACGCGGAATAGAAAGAATTTCTTTTCTCCTGAGTCGACTCGCTTCATTGGTTGCAAGTCCTCGGGCTTTACCAATGTGTCCGGCTGACGCTCTAGCCGCAAACGCAGCAATCGCTGGACTAATACCTTCAGCAATCAAGAGATCTCGAACCTCTTGCCACGAGGGAGTCGCGAGCGTGATGGTTCTTGTGCGGGAACGTATGGTTGCAAGCACGTCATCCATGCTTGGTGTGCACAAAATCCACACCACACTCTCTGCTGGCTCTTCGATTGACTTTAGTAGCATGTTGCCGCTGACATCACTGAGTCGATCAGCATCTTCCACCACAATGATTCGATATGGTGAACGAGCAGGCATCAGACTCGCAAGGCTCATCAAGTTTTCGGCCTCATCACGAGTAATGGTGATTTGCTGGGGAATGAAACGTTCAACATCAGGATACCTATCCATCAGCACTGCTTCACATGTTGCACACTCCCCGCAACCACCCGCCTCACAAACAAGTGCTGCTGCAAACAAAATTGCGGCAGTCGATCGACCAGCCCCTGGTGGACCTGTAAAAAGCCAGGCGTGAGTCATGGCGTTGGGGTTGGAATCAGCAAAATTATGAGCCGATGCAACAGCGGCCTGCAATTGTTCAACCACTCTCTGCTGTCCGACGAGACGCGACCAAATAGACATTACGTGCCTAGGCTCAAAACTCGCTCAAAAATAACTTCAGCAATCTCTTCTGCAGGCAAATTTGCACTCACCACGAGGTATCGATCTGGATCAAGAGTTGCAAGTTGCAAAAATGCGTCTCGGACTATTGCATGAAACTCTGTTGACTCTTCCTCTAATCGATTTGGGTCAGCCACTCGATTCAACCCATGCTCTGCCTCTACATCTAAAATAATTGTGAGGTGCGGAACTAAATTATTTGTCGCCCACAGGTTGAGATTGCGAATATGTTCGAGTCCAAGTCCTCGGGCAATTCCTTGGTAAGCAATTGAGGAGTCCATATAGCGATCACTTATCACCGTTTTACCGAGATCCAGGGCTGGTTTGATTGTGCTCGCAACATGTTCTGCTCTACTTGCTGCAAATAAGAGTGCTTCGGCTCGCTCATTCAAGCCAAGATTCGCAACATCCAAAACAACGTGGCGAATTTTTTCAGCAATTGGAGAGCCACCCGGTTCTCGAGTAATCAGAACCTCATGTCCACGTGATTCGAGGTTTTGGGCAAGCAGTTTCACTTGCGTTGATTTGCCGGCACCATCACCACCCTCCATAGCAATGAATAGTCCGCTCATGACTTCACAGCTTTCTTTGCACGCTTTGCTTTTTTGGCAGGTGCTTTACGGCGCGATTTCTTTTCAACTGGTCCACGCTCTCGTCGATCTGCAAGAAGTTCAATTGCGCGCTCTGGAGTCAAACTTTGAGGTGTGTCACCTACGCGAAGTGATGCATTGGTTTCCCCATCTGTCACGTACAGACCAAATCGACCTTCACGTAACGTGATTTCACCATTGCTAACGGGATCATTTCCATAACTTGCAAGCGGTGCTTTCGCAACTTGTCGTCCACGAGTTTTTGGTTTGGCGAATAGTTCTGCAACTTCTTCCATTGTGACCGTGAAAATAGATTCTTCATCTGGTAACTGCCGTGAGTCTTTTTCGCGCAAAAGGTATGGGCCATAGGGGCCATTTTGAGCCGTGACGGTTCTTCCTTCGCTGTCCACACCAACTACACGCGGTAAAGACATCAGCCGCAATGCATCCTCTAATGTCACCTGTTCTATATCCATTGTTTTGAGAAGTGATGCTGTTTTTGGCTTCACAGAACCACGACCTTTTGTTGGTACGTCATCAGGAAGCACTTCAGTGACGTATGGGCCAAACCGTCCATTCTTTGTAACGATTGTGTAGCCGGAGTCTGGGTGCACCCCAAGCTCTCGATCTCCTTGGGGAAGGGAGAAGATTTCTTCAATTTTCTCTTTCGTCAATTCGTCAGGCAAAATGTCGGCTGGCAAACTCGCTTTGTCTTCACCACGCTCTAAGAACGGTCCATACTTTCCAACCCGAACAATGATGTCCGTGTTTGGTAGGGATAGAGACGCCATGCTGCGGGCATCGATCTCAGTCCAGTTTGCAAGGAGGTTTTTCAACCCGACAAAGTCGTCGTTATCTCCCCAATAAAACTCTCGT
This sequence comes from Candidatus Nanopelagicales bacterium, assembly GCA_030831445.1. Classification (GTDB taxonomy): domain Bacteria; phylum Actinomycetota; class Actinomycetes; order S36-B12; family UBA5976; genus JAFMIT01. The sequence goes on from JAURLB010000001.1 coordinate 3,555, forward strand.
AAGAGTTCAAGCTGTGTGGATTCGCCACCTGCAATGTCATCGAGCTTTTCTTCAAGTTCTGCGGTAAATCCGTAGTCAACAAGTTGCGGATAGTGAGTTTCAAGGAGCTGGATAACTGAAATCGCGAGCCAACTTGGCACTAGGGCACTACCTTTTGGCTTCGAGACATATCCACGATTTTGTAAAGTTGCAATAGTGGCAGCGTAGGTGGAAGGTCTTCCAATTCCGACTTCTTCCATCTTCTTCACAAGTGTCGGTTCGGTAAAGCGTGCGGGTGGTTTCGTTTCATGCCCAACACTGGTGATGGAATCTGCAACCAGAGCCTGGCCCTCAGCCAAAGCAGGTAGACGATCTTCACTTGTTTCTTCGTCATCACTTTCGGCGA
>JAURLB010000055.1 GCA_030831445.1 Candidatus Nanopelagicales bacterium
TCCCATATCTCTGAGTAATCTGGCGGTCTTAAAACCGATGCCACCTTCAGAGCCACACCCCGTGATGAGAACTTTTCTACCTGCAAAATCAAACACGGGAGTTATTTAACCCTAGAACGGCATAAATACCCAGCGTGCTCTACGCTTTGCTATCACACGGGAGTCATTTGACTGAGAGGGTGGAAATTCCGCCGACCGTTAGACCAGTCGGGTAATGCCGACATGGAAGGGAATTCACGATGTCGCAACAGTCTTTTTCACTGCCAGGTTTCTTCTCATCCTCCGCATTTGAGGTTCTGGGCTACCAACTCACTTACCTTGAACTCTTTGCTACCGTCACGTCACTTGTTGGTGTTTGTCTCGGAGTCGTTGGCGCACGTGTTACTTGGCCCTGGTGGGTGAGTGGATCTGTGCTCTACGGGCTGCTCTTTTGGCAATGGGAACTTTATGCCAGCGCAATACTTCAAGTTGTTTTCATCATTGCAGGCATTTGGGGTTGGTTTGGTTGGGGACCAAGTGGTGCAAAGCCGGCAACACTGAAAGCGCGCGAACGCATTATTTGGGCTCTACTCTTAGGTGTCGGTTGGCTTTTACTCACTCCCCTCTTTTCAAACATTGGTGCGGCCGCTACAACTCTCGATACTTTCATCCTCGTCGGAAGTTTGGTTGCCCAAATTCTGATGGTGCTTGAAAAATATGAAGCGTGGGTTATTTGGTTTGTGGTCGACGTCGTGGGGACAATTCATTATTACCGACAAGACCTCTGGTTCACCTCAGTGTTGTATGCAGTGTTCACGGTGGTAGCAATAATTGGTTTTCGACGATGGCTCAGAGAATCGTATGCAAGCAGTAACTGAGATACTTGCAGAGATTTCTAAGGTAGAACCAAAACTTGCAACAACAACCCTACTTGCCTTAGATGGACCATCTGGGGCTGGGAAAACGACATTGGCGATGGAGCTTCATGCACAGCTCGATAATTCTGCAGTGATTCATATGGATGATCTCTATGCGGGATGGGGTGATGCGCTCAGCCTGGATCTCTATGCGAGAATTTTTCAGCAAATCTTTCAGCCGATACTCCGCCAAGAAGATATCCGATTTCAAGTATTCAACTGGCAAACAAACCTATTCGACTCCTGGCAAACGATTACTCCCCCACGCTTTCTCATTCTCGAGGGCGTTGGCGCTGCAGCAATCCCAAATAGAATGTGGATATCACTTGCTGTTTTCATGCATGTCAGCGACGAGGTTGGATTAGAACGAGTTCGAAGCCGAGATGGGGATGATGTTGCCTCGCACATTCCAGCATGGCAAATCATGCAGAGAGAACACTTTCTCAAAAATGAAACTGATCGATATGCAAACGTTTCGATTACTACTTAGTGCCTAGAAGTTCTGTAAGTAGCGAATCAAATTCATTTGCAGCAAGGCTTGCTTCAACTCCACGGATTACCTGAACCGGAATGCCTTCAGAATTAGATTCAACAATAGCATCCGAGAGAGACATCTGATTTTTAACGACTAACTTCGGATACATTGAACGTAGTTCTTTAATTCTGAACGTAGATTCAGCACTTCCATCAACTTTATTCAAGAGCACCTTCACTGAACGAAGATTCGAATCAGCAATTTGTGGAGCGCTCAGTGCAAACTCAACTGCTTCACTAGCTGATTTCAGTGAGAAGAGTGAAGGTTCTGCTACAACTAAAACTTGCTTAGCAATACCAATAGCATCAAACGTCAGAGAGCTGAGCGCCGCAGGAGCATCAATCAATACCAAATCATATGAACTCAAGTCACCAAGGGATTGCGCAAGGCGATATGTTGAAATTGCGGGTTCAACATATGTTTCAACTCGACTCAAAGCTCGATTAGATGCAACGATGTGTATCTTGCCTGGCCATTCTTTCCACGATACTGGGCTTGCGAGGTCTGCAAGGTTCTTCCCATAAAAGGCATCGAGTGAACTATGTGTGATAGACCTATCAAATGCAGCGAGGGTGAGTGAGCCTTGGGGATCTAAGTCAACAAGTAATACTCGCAGACCACGATTTGCCGCAGCGCCAGCGAGACCAAGTAGTGTCGTGGTTTTACCAACTCCGCCTTTACCCGACAGAATTGCAATACTGTTTGTAGGTAATACATTGCTCGAAGCAGTCTTCGATACCTGTTGGGTGTTTTGTGGTGCTGTGAAGAGTTGTCTGATTGCATGGACAAATCCATTTGCAGTAGTTGACATTGTTAGTCCTTCAAGAGGTTTTTGAATTCGTTCGGTAGTGTAATTGATTCACCACGCTCTTCAGCGGCACGCTTCGCTGGATTTCCGCTTTTTGACTTCTTTTTCTTCGGAGGTTGAGGCTTTTGGGGACCTTTCACGGAACCCGGAGGTAATCCGATGCCCGAGGGCACTTTGCCGGCGGCAACTTGCTTCATCATTTTTGCCGCCTGCGTAAACCTCTCCACAAGAGAATTCACATCACTTACTTGCATACCAGAGCCTCGTGCAATACGTAATCGTCTACTTGCATTAAGAACCTTAGGGTCTCTTCGCTCTAATGGTGTCATTGATTGGATGATTGCAGCAGTTCGCTTAATTTCATTATCGTCAATCTGGTCCAATTGACCTTTCATTGCATTTGCACCAGGCAACATAGAAAGTACTTTTGAAATTGGACCCATATTTTTTATGGCATTCATTTGCTCAAGAAAATCTTCAAGTGTGAAGTTATCGCCGGCTTCTAACTTTGCTTGGAGTTTCTTTTTTTGTGACTCATCCAACACCTCATCGGACTTTTCAAGCAATGTGAGCATGTCACCCATGTCAAGAATTCGAGACGCCATTCGATCTGGATAGAAAATTTCAAAATCGGTTAACTTTTCGCCGACGGAAGCAAACATGATGGGTTTGCCCGTAACTCGCTTCACTGAAAGCGCTGCACCACCGCGCGCATCACCATCGAGTTTGCTCATGACAATGGCATCAAAGCCGACGCCTTGTTGGAACTCTTCTGCTGTTCTTACAGCGTCCTGCCCCGTCATCGCGTCGATGACAAAAAGTACTTGATGCGCGCTGGTTGATTCACGTATCTCGCGAATCTCTTTCATCAGAGCTTTATCAACTGCAAGCCGTCCTGCAGTGTCGATAATCACAACATCATGAACCTTTTGCTCTGCGAACTTCACTCCAGCTTTGGCAACTTTGATGGGATTTCCTTTACCATTTCCAGGTTCGGGTGCAAATATTTTTACACCCGCCTGCGCTGCAACTGTTTCGAGTTGATTCACTGCATTTGGTCGCTGTAAGTCGGCTGCCACGAGTAGAGGCATATGCCCTTGTTTTTTGAGCAACAATGCAAGTTTTCCAGCAAGTGTAGTTTTACCAGCACCTTGTAAACCGACGAGCAGAATCACTGTGGGCGGTCGCTTACTGAATGAGAGTTGAGTAGTTTCACCACCAAGGATTTTCAACAGTTCATCATGAACAATTCGCGTGAGTTGCTGGGCGGGATTGAGAGTCGTGGATTTCTGCAGTGACAAACCTTTTTCAAGCACTTCAGCACAAAATTCTTCGACAACACTCAGTGCAACATCCGCCTCAAGAAGTGAAATCCTTAGCTCACGCGTAAAAGTCTCAACATCGCCTTGCGATAGCGTTCCTTTTGACTTGAATTTCTTTAAACTACCACTTAATCGGCGTGTGAGTTGTTCGAACATTTTCCCTACGCTAACAATGCGTCAACAAAAGCTTGTGGGTTAAAGGAAGTGAAATCTTCGAGCCCCTCGCCATTTCCAACAAATTTGATAGGCACCTGCAACACACTCTGGATGGCAAATACAACTCCGCCTTTAGCTGATCCATCGAGTTTGGTGATGATGAGTCCGCTAACGTCGACTACTTCCTTGAAGGTTTTCGCTTGCATCACTCCATTTTGGCCAGTGGTCGCGTCTAACACAAGTAATACGTCCGTGACGCGAGCCTGCTTTTCAATGACTCGCTTCACTTTGCCTAGTTCTTCCATCAGGTTCGTTTTCGTATGTAAACGCCCGGCTGTATCGACAATTAAGACGTCTGCATTGTGATTTTTGGCGTACATCACCGCTTCGAATGCTACTGACGCAGGATCGGCATCTGCTGCACCTGTAACAACATGAACTTCACTTCGACTTGCCCAGGTTTTCAGTTGATCGACTGCGGCTGCACGAAATGTGTCA
>JAURLB010000056.1 GCA_030831445.1 Candidatus Nanopelagicales bacterium
TGACACATGCATCTGCAGCAGGTTCACCATTAGAAGTTCCAGCCGATCTTGTTCGACTATCGGTCGGTATTGAAACTATTGAAGACCTACTCAAAGACCTTGATCAAGCCCTTCGTTAATTTGCCAGGAATGTAAGAAAGTCTTGTTTCGTCAAAATCCCTTGTGGGTGACCTTCATGCAACACGATGACTGCATCTGCTGTTTCTAGTTTCTTCAGTGCCACTTTCACACTTTCGCCAGTGCCAGCAAAAGGAAGTGAAGTCTTCATATGCTGACTTACCGTTTCGTGATTTTTTGCAGTGTTGCTATTCAGTAAGTCAACAAGGTCTGATTGATAGAGCGATCCCACTATTTCTGCTGCTCGAACTGGTGGTTCGGCTTTGAGCACTGGAAGCTGCGAGACATCAAACTCTTTCATAATGTTCACTGCATCTTCGATTGAGTCGTTTGGATGAACATGGACAAGCGCTGGAAGAGTTTTATTTTTGAGTGCTAACACGCTACCGACGGAATCCTCAGTACCCGTATGTGTAAAACCGTATGAGCCCATCCAGGAATCATTAAATATTTTCCCAAGGTATCCCCGACCACTATCTGGCAAGATAACAACTACTACAGCATCTTTTGGCAAGGTTCGGGCAACTTTGAGTGCGGCAACGACTGCCATTCCACATGAACCACCAACGAGGAGTCCTTCTTCGCGAGCAAGACGGAGTGTCATGTCGAACGATTCAGCATCACTAACAGCAACAATCTCATCTATGACGGCCTTGTCGTAGTTATCTGGCCAGAAGTCTTCTCCCACACCTTCGACAAGATATGGTCGACCATCGCCACCCGAATACACAGATCCAACAGGATCCGCGCCAATGATTTGAACTTTCCCATTGCTAACTTCTTTCAGGTAGCGGGATGTTCCAACGATTGTGCCAGCTGTTCCCACTCCGGCAACAAAATGGGTAACTAAACCATCAGTATCGCGCCAGATTTCAGGGCCAGTGGATTTGTAGTGAGCAAGAGGGTTATTTGGATTTGCATACTGATCTGGTTTCCAAGCATTTTCAATTTCTTGGGACAAGCGAGTGCTCACCGAATAGTACGAGCGAGGATCTTCAGGCTCAACTGCATACGGGCACACTTCAACTCGTGCGCCATATGCACGAAGCACATTGATTTTGTCTTCGCTGACTTTGTCTGGGCAGACAAATACACAGTTATATCCGCGCTGTTGCGCAATAAGGGCAAGTCCAACACCTGTATTTCCGCTCGTTGGTTCCACAATCGTGCCGCCAGGTTTCAATAATCCCGCCGCTTCAGCCGCATCCACCATACTTGCAGCAATTCGATCTTTCACAGAACCACCGGGATTGAGATATTCAACTTTCGCAAGCACTGTGGCTTCAATGCCCTCTGTTACTCGATTGAGTTTGACGAGCGGGGTATTGCCGATGAGGTCAACAACTGATTCGTAATATCGCATAGGTCTAAGCCTAGGTGAATGCCTCCACTTATTGTCATGAACCCTAGAGTATTTTGGGCGAATGCGACTGCTCACACTCAATCTTCACTGTCGGCAAGAAGTCATGTGGGAGAAAAATCTCGGAATTCTCGCTGATTACATTCATGAAAACAATGTTGATGTTGTGGCATTACAAGAGTGTGCCCAGCCTCTTGGTAACGAAGAACTTAGTGATGATAACGATCTGAAAATTTTGCATTCACTCTTGTTACAACGCGGAGTTTCGTTTGAAGTATGTTGGACTCTAAATCACGTTGGTTTTGAATCTCACTTTGAGGGTTTGGGAATTTTATCCCGATACCCAATTTCATCGATTCGTAGCTTTGTGATTTCCGAATCAATCGAAATCACTGATTGGCAGACGCGCAAGGCTCAACTTGTTGAACTCATCGTCAATGGCTCAAGGGTTGAACTCTGCAATCTTCATCTCGGGATTCAAGATCGTGCACTTGGTGAACTTCAAAATCTTTGTCAGCAAGCGCATCTCGAGAATGCAATTGTCGTAGGTGATTTCAACATTTCAGATGATGAGGCGACCTATGACAAAGTGGCAGCACTTTTGAAAAAGCCTGATGTCTACCGAGCTCTTATCGGCAGATCAGACCCAACGTTCTTCGTGGGAGCGGACGGCTGGGGCGGCGCAGAGGGCAAACGGATTGACTATGTCTTTGCCCATGAGGGCAAGGCCATTAAAAGAGCCTTCACAGGGATGGACTCTCCCCGAATTTCTGACCATATGGGTCTTTTGGTTGATTTTCCATTTTGAGCCTACGAACGGACAATGTACGCTAATTCAGTAGTTTCACAGGAACTTATCCTCAAGGAGGCTGAAATGACAGCAATCGGTCGCGTTTTATTCGATCAGGCGCATCAGAATGCTTGGGCAATCACAGCCCAGGGCGCAAGTGGTATCAATCCCCAGAACCCAAAGGATGCCGGTTACACGGCTGCAGCACATGCAATAGGTGCTTTGGGATATGAAGTTTCAGCACTCACTGAGGGCACGTTCACAGACGAAGTGCTGCAAGGTGTTGGCGTTGTAGTGCTTCTGCATAGTTCCGCTCCAGAATGGGAAAAGACCAATGGCGTTGGCACTGCCACTTTCACGCGTGAAGAGCAAGATGCCCTTGAACGATTTGTTCGTCGTGGCGGCGGTCTGGTTATCTTTGGTGAAACAGAATTTCCAAAGTATCAAAACTCTGCTTTCGATATGGCGGCACGTTTCGGTGTCAAAATAGAGAATGCAACAGTTCAAGACACGATCAACAATTTTCGTGATGTTGCGACGTGGATAACAGCAGAAGCACAGTCGCAGGCAAAGTTTGACCTCTTCGCACGGGTTTCACAGATTTGTCTTTATCGTTCAGGTTATCTGACTCTAGAAAAAAACGGTGACTTTCATCATACATTTGCTCAGACCTATGAAAGTGCAAGTCCAGCATTAGCCGCAGTTGTTGTTGGAGTAGAAGCTGGTAATGGGCGAGCAATAGTTGTGGCAGACTCAGATGTCTTTGGTGATGACTCTATTCACGATCTTGATAACTTGGAATTCTGGACGAACTTATTGCTATGGGTCAGCCCAAAGAATGTGACTGACAATGTCGAGAATTCTTTCAAGCCCATCGAAACCGCTTCATGGCTTGAACTTGTGGATGCGATTGAAACACTTCGCCCAATGCAGAATAAGGACGGCTCAGTCAACTTTGAAACATTCACCAAGGCAGATGTTGAAAAACAAGTTGCACGAATCACTGCATCTATTCGTGATTTGATTCCCTTCTTTCCTCATCAAAAAGCACAGCTTGAACAAACCATTGTGGACTTTGAAACATGGGTTACAGAAGGATGCCTTGTCCCAGACTTCTATAAATCGCTTGATTTGTTTAGACCAGAGCAAAATCGTGAAGATGGCGTGAAGAACTTATCGGTATTCCCGATGTATACCCAGAACGGTAATCCGAGCCGCAACTTTGAAGCAGTTATCACGAACACCTACTGGCCTGGCTGGTTAGCAGAGCAAGAGCAAACGAAATACAACAATCCAGCATTTGTTCCGATTGAATTTGTCGGTTTTACCAAAGGTTATGACACACACAGCGCTGTGTTGTTCCCTGAAACTGTTGCTATCAAAGGTTCTATGCAATTTACCTGGGGTGGGATTTTCTGCGATCGCGAAGCTGCACGTTTCCGAAAAATCTCAGAGAGTGCAACATCACTTTTGAAATTAGCACTTCCACCAGATGCCGAGTTACTCCTTGCCAATCAAAAACTTGCACAGGACACTTTTGTTCTCTGGGATTTGATTCATGACAGGTCACATAGTCATGGTGATTTGCCATTTGATCCTTTCATGATTAAGCAGCGAATGCCGTTCTGGATGTACGCATTGGAAGAACTTCGGTGCGACCTCAATACCTACCGAGAAACTCTTTTGCTTGATAGTGAAGGTGTCTACCTCGGTCGCTTTATTCGAATTGCAATCTTGTTTGATCGACTCCTTCGCTTCCCTATCACCGGAGATCGAACTCGTAACTACGATGGATTAGCAGGACAAATCATCTTTGCTCACTTGCATAAGAAAGGTGTGCTGCGGTGGACTGACAACACCTTAAGTATCAACTGGGATGAAGTCACAGATGCAATTGTTGAACTTTGTGAGCACGTTGAGAGTTTGTATCGTGAGGGAATTGATCGCTCCCGGATAGCACATTGGCTTGCTGCCTACGAGTTTGTCTCAGGACTCGTTGAAGCACATCCAGCATCCACTTGGGCAAAAGGTGTGGAAGCACTGCCGGTTCAAGGTGAGCTCAAAGAACTCGTCAATGCGGTACTACCCGATGAATTTCCACTAAACGTCTTCTACGAAGCACTGAGAACCAAACTAGCACCTACTATTGCCGATGTTGTCGGCATAACAGGTTGAGGAATTATGAGTGAGATTTGGCGAGGGTTCGCTTCAGATAACTATGCAGCGGCGCACCCAGCTGTCATGCAAGCAATGCTCGATGTCAACCAAGGACACCAAGTCGCCTATGGAGAAGATGAGAGCACCAAACAACTCAGTGCAATCATCAAGCAACTATTTGGTGATGTGGCGGAAGTATTTCCGGTCTTCAACGGAACCGGCTCAAATGTTGCAGCGCTTTCAGCACTTATGGAACGTTGGGAAGCTGTTGTCTGTGCTCAGAGCGCTCACATCAATATGGACGAAGGCGGCGCACCCGAAAAAGTTGCAGGCTTGAAATTGTGGACGGTCCCAACACCGGATGGAAAACTCACACCTGAACTTATCGAAAGCCAGGCCTACGGCTTTGGCGATGTTCATAGATCACAACCAAAAGTTGTATCAATCACCCAATCAAGTGAATACGGAACGGTATATTCAAAAGATGAAATCAAAGCAATCACTGACTATGCCCA
>JAURLB010000004.1 GCA_030831445.1 Candidatus Nanopelagicales bacterium
TCACATCACGTATTTGAAGGCAGGTGAAATCGCTGAGGAAGTGGGAATCTCTTGGGTTGGTTTACATGCACGTACTGCATTGCAACTTTACAGTGGTACTGCGCGCTGGCAGGCAATCAAAAAATTGAAAGCCCATATTTCGATTCCAGTTCTTGGCAATGGTGACATTTGGTCAGGTCATGATGCGCGAAGAATGTTTGAAGAAACCGGATGCGATGGCGTGATTGTTGGACGTGGATGCCTTGGCAAACCTTGGCTATTTGCGGATATTGAGTTTGCGCTTCGCGGCGATGTCATTCCCACTCAGCCAGACTTCAGATCTATAGCCCAAATGATGCTACGTCATGTGCAACTGCTAGCAGAATATCTGGATGATGAAGCGCAGGCGTCACGAGAATTCAGGAAACATGTTGCGTGGTACACAAAAGGTTTCCGAGTTGGAGGCGAAACAAGACATCAGTTAGCAATGATTTCATCTATCGCAGAATTAGAGTCACTCCTTGAAAGTATTGAAGATCAGCCGTACCCCACTTCTGTCCTGGATGAGCCACGCGGTCGTTCGTCGGCCGCAAAGTCAGTGTCATTGCCAGAAGGATGGCTTGAAAGTTCCGACCTCTTTGACTCGAGCGAACTAACCGGTGCTGAACTGAGTGTCAGTGGCGGATAGCAAGGTGAACCTACTGTGAAGAAAGTCTTGAACATCGCTAAAACTCTAGTACTTGCCCTGCTTGCAACTTTTCTGGTCGTGAGTGTTGCTGCCGCATTTACAGTTTGGCGAGACAGTAATTTCAGAACACTTGAATCGGCCGATGCAATAGTTGTGCTCGGTGCGGCGCAATATGCTGGGAAACCGAGCCCGGTCTTAAAGAATCGACTTGATACCGCAGCCGAGGTTTTCGCTGAAGGATATGCACCTGTCATTCTGACTGTGGGCAGCAACTTGCCGGGAGATACAACTACTGAAGCAGAAGCAGGACGAGCATATTTGCTAGAAAAGCATAATCTTGAACCTGAACGCGTGGTTGCAATCACCGAAGGCGAGGACACACTTACGTCCATACAAGCGATTGATACTTTTGCTCAACGAAAGTCTTGGAAAACTTTGATTTTGATTTCAGATTCAATGCACAGTGCTCGCGTGAAAACAATGGCAGAGTCTTTCGGATATGTAACTTTCACTTCATCAGCACAATCAGGGCCAGGCTCTAGTTTCGATGCAGGTTATTTTGCGAAAGAGAGCCTCGGCATTGTCTATTTCTGGATCAGCCGATTAAGTGGGACTCAATGACCATCAATCTTGCAGGCTATCGTGAAAGCGACTTTGAGCGTTTCGTTGACGAACCACCCAAACGTCAAGTCCGCAGTGCATTTGCTCGCGACCGAGCACGTATATTGCATTCCTCAGCATTACGTCGACTCGCTGCGAAAACTCAGATTCACACAGCAGGCACAAGTGACTTTCTTCGCACACGTCTCACGCACACACTCGAGGTAAGCCAAATAGGAAGAGAGCTGGGCGAAGCATTCGGATGTGATGCGGACCTTGTGGAAGTTGGTTGCTTAGCGCACGACATTGGGCATCCACCGTTTGGGCATAATGGGGAAGCTGCACTCAATATTGTGATGTCAGATTTTGGTGGCTTTGAGGGAAATGCACAAAATCTTAGAGTTCTTTCTCGACTTGAATCAAAAACTTTTGACTCGCAAGGCAACTCGCTCGGACTAAATCTCACTCGAGCGAGCCTGGATGCGGCAATCAAATACCCATGGAGTCACCAAGAAAATCCGGTGAAGTTTGGGTATTACATTGATGATGCACCAATATTCAACTGGATTAGAAAGACCGCAGGCGAAGGTCAATGCTTCGAAGCACAGGTGATGGATTGGGCAGACGACGTTGCCTACAGTGTTCACGATGTTGAAGACGCAATCGTTTCAAGGCATCTCAGCCTCAGCATTCTTGATCATCCAGATGAAGTGCAGGAAGTCATTACGTTGGCACAACAGTATTACACAGACGCGAACGAGACGCTACTTTCAGAAGCGATTGCACGTCTAAAAAAATTAGAATATTGGGTAACTTCGTACGATGAATCGCAGAGGTCGCTTGCTCGTCTCAAGAATTTCACAAGTTTGCTCATCGGACGTTTTTGTAGTGCTGTCATCGATGAAACGAAACGCCATTATCAAAATGAAAACTTGACCCGCTATTCGGCCAACCTTGTCGTTCCTGACTGGGCTCGACATGAAGTTGCCATTTTAAAAACCCTCGCTAATCGTTATGTTATGCAACGTGAGGGAGTTGAGAGCCTGCATCAGGCGCAACAAGAAAAACTTGCTTTCCTCGTGCAGTACATTGTGCAAATGGATGGCGAGCCACTTGAGCCCTGGCTACAGGGAAGTTGGCAACACTCAGTCAGTGATGCTGAAAGACTCCGGGTTGCAGTTGATCAAGTGGCAAGTTTGACCGACATCTCTGCAGAAGCTTGGTTCAGAAAGTTTTCAGGTCACGGGTCATGAGCAAGATTCGCGAAGCAGACGTAACGCTTGTGAAAAATACAGCGCGAATTCAGGACATCGTCAGTTCGTTCGTGAATTTGAAGCCGGCTGGTCCTGGAAGCTTCAAAGGGTTATGCCCATTTCATGATGAGCGAACGCCATCGTTTCATGTGACACCTGCGCGCGGTTTCTTCTACTGCTTTGGCTGCCAAGAAAGTGGCGATGTCGTTTCTTTCTTGCAAAAAATGGAAGGACTGACTTTTGTTGAAACAATTGAAAAGTTGGCTAAACACTATTCAATAGTTTTACATTACGAAGAAGGCAACACCGCAAAGACAAATGCGTCATCGCTCAGGGCAAGAATTGTTGCGGCACATGAACTTGCAATTGGCTATTACGCATCTCATCTCAAATCTCAAGATCTCGCAACAAGATATCTGCGAGAAAGAGGGTTTGGCGAAGAAGTGTGGAAAGAATTCGAAATCGGGTATTCGCCAGAAGGTTGGGACGGCTTATTGCGCCATGCACTTTCCCAAGGTTTCACCAATGACGAATTGCTCGCCGCCGGATTGTTGTCGCAGGGAAGTCGTGGGACGTATGATCGATTTCGAGGTCGACTTATGTTTCCAATACGTGATCTCAGTGGTGAAGCAGTCGGCTTTGGGGCAAGAAAACTGCACGACAACGATGAAGGCCCAAAGTATTTGAATACACCAGAGACTGCGGTGTACAAAAAATCGCAACTACTGTACGGAATGGATCGAGCCCGAAAGAGTGTGAGCCAAAGTCAGCAGGTAGTAATTGTTGAAGGCTATACCGACGTTATTGCCTGCCATTTAGCTGGAATCACGAACGCAGTCGCGACGTGCGGGACTGCCTTTGGTATCGAGCACATACGAATCATGCGTCGCCTCTTACATGACGATGTTGCAAGCCAGTCACAAGTCATCTTCACATTTGATGGTGATGAGGCTGGTAAGAAAGCGGCACTGAAGGCGTTTAGTGAGGATCAGAAATTCGTAGCTCAAACGTATGTTGCAATTGAACCTTCTGGAATGGACCCATGCGAACTTCGCCAAGAACTAGGTGATGAAGGATTACGTAATTTGTTGGCACGAAAAGTTCCTATGTTCGAGTTTGTCATTCGGCATAATCTTCAGCAATTTGATTTGAATATTGCAGAGAATCGAGTTGCAGCCTTAGCGCAATGCGCGCCTGTTGTTGCCAACATTAAAGATCCCGTGTTACGCAACGAATACGTACGCAACGTCGCCGGCTGGCTTGGGGTAGACATCGAACTTGTCAAACGAGCTGTTTCGACTAAACCTCAATCTCAGCCCGCAAGCGTTGCAAAAGTAGATGTTGGATTTGATTTGAAGAAAATCGAACACAGAGTTGAATATGAAGCACTGAAAGTAGTTTTGCAACATCCCGCGGAGGCGGCAGAGTGGTATCAAAGTATTGAGCGTGAAGCATTCACAAGTCCGTCACTGCAGTCGCTGCATGATGTGCTCTATCATGTTTTTCAAACTAACAATTTTTCAGAATCCCATGTTTGGACAGATGAGGTCATCCAAAGTAATCCGATTGCCGCCCAACTCATCGTTGAACCCCTGCAAATTAGAGAGTCACAAAGTATTTCAGTGTATGTGACAAGTGTGTTGGCACGGCTGCTTGAGTTGGATGCCACCAGGAGAATTCTCGACCTCAAGGGCCAAGTGCAACGAGCACCAGAAGGTAGCCTTCAGCAAACCGAACTCTTCGCCCAGTTGATCGCCCTTGAGGAAACCAAGCGCTTTTACAAGGACCACTCCCGTGGGCAAACCCTCGGCTAGTTGGTATTCTTCCTCCCCCATTCCTCCGTAGCTCAATTGGCAGAGCACCCGACTGTTAATCGGGTGGTTATTGGTTCGAGTCCAATCGGGGGAGCAGATTGGCAATCTTGAGCCTCATTTGGCAAGATAAGCCCCCTACCGAGGCGGACCCTCTAACCCCCCGGTTGACCATCTTGAATCTTGCCTTCGTGCCCCACGCGAAACGCTAGATTCTTCGTCAACACAAAGGAGACCCACGTACGTGGCCGTAAAAATAAAGCTCAAGCGTTTGGGCAAAATCCGCAACCCGCAATTTCGAGTCGTCATTGCTGACTCGAAGACTGCACGCAATGGTCGTTCCATTGAAGAAATCGGTATTTACTATCCAAAAGAAGAACCCTCACGAATTGAAATCAATTCAGAGCGTGCTCTCTACTGGCTCGGTGTTGGAGCTCAACCAACCGAAGCGGTAATGGTTTTACTCAAGATCACAGGTGATTGGCAGAAATTCAAAGGACTGCCTGGAACTGAAGGTACGTTGAGGGTCAAAGGCGCAAAAATCGATAAGCGCACGGTCTTCGCTGCAGCTGTTGAAGATGCAGCCAAGACAAAGTCTGAACCTGAAGCAAAGCCAAAGAAAAAAGTCGAAGAAGTTGTTGAAAAATCTGAACCGGTAGTTGAAGTATCGAGTGACGAAGTTGTTGAAAACGTCGCTGAGGTCTCCGAAACTTCTGGTGAAGAATCAACCTCAGAGTAATCAAGGGGTTCTCATGCTAGAAGATGCGTTGGAGCATCTTGTTCGTGGAATTGTCGATCATCCAGACGACGTAGTGGTCAAGGTGAAAAACAATCGTTCCACCTCAGACTCGCGTGGTGGTGGTCGCTACAAGGGCGGCAAGACCTTTCAGGTGATTGTTAATTCAGAAGATCTTGGTCGTGTGATTGGTCGAAATGGTCGCACAGCAAACGCCCTACGAACTGTTCTCATAGCACTTAATCAAGGTCGAAATTTACGTATCGACTTTGTGGATGTTAACGACAATTAGTGCAAACCCTACGACGAGTTGTTGGTCGAATCTCCAAACCGCATGGCGTGAGGGGCGAACTTCAAATTGAAGTGCGAACAGATGAGCCCGAATTACGTTTTGCGCCAGGAAACACACTCCTGCTTGATGATAATCAACTCAAGATCGTGTCTGCCAAAGTCCATGGCAAGTATTTGTTGGTGAAGTTTGAGGGCTTTGAGTCTAGGAACGATGTTGAACATTTGCGCAATGGTTTGCTCGAAGTAATCGTCAACATCGCGAC
The DNA here is from genome assembly GCA_030831445.1 of Candidatus Nanopelagicales bacterium. Taxonomy (GTDB): domain Bacteria; phylum Actinomycetota; class Actinomycetes; order S36-B12; family UBA5976; genus JAFMIT01. The sequence goes on from JAURLB010000004.1 coordinate 5,622, forward strand.
AACACCTGCTGATGAAGATGAATTCTATGACTATCAATTAGTAGGGTTGGATGTCATCGTTCATGGTGAAACTATTGGCACGACTAAAGAAGTCTTACATCTGCCAGCTCAAGATGTGTTAGTTGTAATGCGCAACGGTGAAGAATTACTGATTCCCTTTGTCAAGGAGATTGTGACAGAAGTCAATATTGAGAAGAAATTCGTAGTCGTAAGTCCACCCCCAGGCTTGTTAGAAGAAGTACCCGATGAAGATTGATGTCATTTCAATATTTCCAGAATATTTTCAATCAGCCCAACTCTCGATTCTTGGAAAAGCTATAAGTGATGGAATCATCAACTTAGAAGTCCATGACTTGCGGGATGCGACTGATGACAAACACAAGAGTGTGGA
>JAURLB010000057.1 GCA_030831445.1 Candidatus Nanopelagicales bacterium
AAGGAAATTCGCCACTAGGAGCCGCAACACAGTGGATGGAAGTGCAGTGTCCAATGTGCAACGGAAAAGCAACGCGAGATTCTGACACCATGGATACCTTTGTTGATTCCTCATGGTATTTCTTACGTTTCCTTGACCCTCACAATTCTGATAAACCATTTGATTCAGACCTTGCAAAAGCATGGTTGCCCGTAGATCAATACGTCGGTGGCGTAACCCATGCAATTTTGCACCTACTGTATGCGCGCTTCTTCACTAAAGTCCTATTTGATATGGATCTCATTGACTTCAACGAACCATTCACGCGCCTGCTCAACCAAGGCATGGTGTTGATGGATGGGTCTGCAATGTCAAAGAGCCGCGGAAATCTTGTAGCGCTAGGCGATGAACTTGCCAAACATGGAGTGGATGCAATCCGACTTTCCATGGTGTTTGCCGGACCACCAGAAGATGATGTGGACTGGGCTGATGTTTCACCTGCAGCTTCCAAGAAGTACTTAGCACGCGCATGGCGACTTGCGCACGATGTTACTTCCGAGCCAGGTGTCGATTTCAAGCAAGGTAATCAAGAATTACGTCGCCTCGTACATAAACAAATGCACGAAGCGGGAATTGCCGTTGAGTCTCATCGTTTCAACGTGGCAGTCGCAAAGTCCATGGAATTAGTGAACGGAATTCGCAAATCAATTGAATCCGGAACCGCTACATCAGACCCCGCTGTGCGCGAGGGAGTTGAAGCACTCGCAATCCTCCTATCACTTTTTGCCCCATACACCGCTGAAGATATGTGGAACATACTGGGACATGAACCCACCGTGATGTTGGCGGGCTGGCCGACGATTGACGATTCACTCCTTGTAGAAGACACAGTTACCTGCGTGGTGCAAGTGTTAGGAAAGGTGCGCGATCGAATTGAAGTACCTGCTGACATCAACGAATCAGATCTCATAGAACTTGCCTTGGCAACTGAAGGTGTCAAACGACATCTTGAAGGGAAGTCAATCAAGTCAGTAATTGCTCGGGTGCCAAAACTTGTAAATATCGTCACGAATTAGGTACGTGCCGATGAAACGAATGATTGTCACGGATTCAACCGCATCGCTCGCGCACTACGTGCTGGAGCGCGAAAATATTAAAGTCATAGGGATGCAAATCACGATTGACCAAACCTCCTTTGCTGAATTTCGAGAGGTATCGAGTCAGGCAGTTTTTGCGGCGCTCAAGAATCATCGAAATGTAACTACAAGCCAACCATCGATTGGTGCAATTCGTTCAGTCTACGAAGCGTGCATTGCGGAAGGTGCGACAGAGATTCTCTCGATTCACTTGTCCTCGGAATTATCTGGCACATACTCAACCTGCGCTATGGTTGCTAAAGAGTTTTCGGTGCCCATTCATGTAGTTGATTCGCGCTCAATTGGTTTAGGACTTGGCTTCTCGGTACTCAAAGCGTCTAGGTTGCAACAGTATGAAATTACAGAGGTTGCACGACAAGTTCAAGAACTTGCTATGCAATGCAATGTGTGGCTCTATGTTGAGACTTTGGAGTATCTACGCCGTGGTGGTCGGCTCGGCGCTGCCGGGACGATGGTAGGTGGAATGTTGCAAATAAAACCAATACTGCACGTGCAAGATGGGCGCCTTCTACCTTTTGAGAAAGTTCGAACAACCTCAAGAGCAATAGCACGTTTAGTTGACCTAGCAGTTGAAAGCGCATCAAGTGCTACTCAAGGAGTTTCTATCGGTATCCAACATGCGGGAAATCGTGAAAAAGCCCAAGAACTAGCACTGCAAATTGGAAATAGGATGCCTGGCACTCCGATCATGATGAGTGAGCTCGGTGCAGTACTGAGTGCACACGTTGGCCCCGGTGCAATCGGTGTCGTTGTGGCACCGAATTTCCACGTCTAGCAAAGAGGTCATCTTTCCACCAAACTGAACACTCATAGCTTCAAAGTTTCAAGTGTTTGTAGTTTCATGGGATGAATTGGAAAATCGAGCAGGTTAAATCAACAGTAATTGCGATCGCTCTTGGTATCGGTGGATTACTCGTTTGGTGGTGGATGCAACAGCCGAGCCCAAGCGCTATTGACGTGCAAGTTGAGTCAACGCCCACGAACCTTGAGACTGTAAGTGTGAACGTAGTTGTGGACGTTCAGGGCAAAGTTCGATCTCCAGGAATAGTCCAACTACCAAGTGGCTCTAGAGTGATAGATGCTATAGAGGCAGCCGGTGGATTACTTCCACGCGCCACACCAGGCGTGAATCTTGCGAGAGTGCTCCTCGATGGCGAACAAATCATGATTGGAATCGAGACTAACTCGCAAAGCAACAAGATAAATCTCAATTCAGCTAGTGCAAGTGAACTTGAAGACATTCCAGGGGTTGGGCCGGTGCTAGCCGCACGCATCATTGAATATCGAGAAACCAACGGAAGTTTTCGAAGTTTTGAAGATGTTGATGGCGTATCGGGGGTCGGGCCATCACTTCTCAATCATTTGCGTCAGCATGCAACGCTTTGAATCTCTCAAACTTCTAATCGTAGTTTTCGCAACCTGGCTCACAAGTTTACTCAGTTTTTCATTTGTGACACCGAGTCATTGGACGATCCTGCTACTTACACTCTTTCTCCTGGTATGCGCAGCCTTACCACGAGCATCACGGATTCTTTTGCTGTTAGTCGGGGCATTATGTTTCATGTTCTTTCTCGTACGACTTGAGTTAGCTCAACGAGAAACCCAAACACTATTTGAAGCGGTGCCCAACCCTGCAACCTTTGAGATAGCGAGTGATCCTGAAAGTATCGCTTCATTTGCTGGTGAGACCTATGCGATGAATGCGAATGTCCTGACTCCTGCTGGCGAATTGTTAGTTCGGCTCAATGACCCTTTGCTACATGATGCTCGCATATCAAGTCGGTGGACTTGCACGCTTGACCTAGAAGTCAGCCCAATCAATAAAAGGTATAGGGCATTTGCGCAATGTGAAGATGAACCGGTAGAGGTTGAAAATCAAAACAATCTGCAGTGGCTCGGTGATTCATTTCGGAGCACTCTGCAGCAGTTGACTGGTGGTAGGAATACATCACTAGGGGCTCAACTCCTGCCTGGATTAGTGGTTGGAGACACTTCGCAACAATCTGCTTACCTTGAAGATATTCTGCGCGAATCTGGTTTAGGTCATCTCACAGCAGTTAGCGGAGCAAATGTTGCAATCGTGCTCGTTGCAGTGACGTTACTTCTCAAGCGAACTCGCATCTCTCGGTTGTACAGGCTTGTGCTGCTCCTGCTTGTTTTAGGTGCTTACTTAGTCGTTGTTCGACCTGAACCAAGTGTTGTCAGAGCGAGTGCGATGGCTGTTATTGCGCTTGGCTATTGGTTTTTGGGACTGCAAAAACACGGTGAGGCGACGTTACTTGTTTCAGTCGTACTTCTCCTGCTTGTTGATCCGTGGTTAGCTTTGAGTTGGGGATTTGCATTGTCGGTTTCAGCAACCTTTGGTCTCATTGTCCTGCCAAGGGTATTGGGAATTACCCCATGTGATCATTGGTCCAAAAAAGCAATCGGTGTTGCATTATCGGCAGGGATAGCAACATTTCCGATACTTGTTGCTATGGGGACAGATCCATCGTTTGCATCAATCCTGGCAAACGTGTGCGCTGAAGTATTCGTAGCTCCTGCCACTATTTTGGGTCTTGTAGCTGCTCTTATTGGGACACTTCGTTTCCTTCCAATCGTTGGTGCCTATTTTGAGCAGATTGGTGCGTTTGTTGCAGATTCTGCTATTGCTTCTGCTCAAGCCATTTGCTGGATTGCTGAATTCGCGCTTGCGTCATGGCTGCATATTCCAGTGTTGTCCTACACAGGCTTTGCCCTCGCGCTACTCATAGTTTTGCTCTGGCGGAAAAAGAGTTCCAAGAATTTGAAACTAGGAGCAAGTGTGACCTTTGTAGTCATACTTGTGGCAACCAATCTCAATGTCTTCTCAGTGCGTGATTGGAGTATTGCGAGTTGTGATGTTGGACAAGGTGACAGCACGCTCATTCGAACACATAAAAACTCCGCGGTGATGGTTGACACAGGTGATAATCCAAAAGTACTCCGTCAGTGTCTTGAGACGTTTGCCATTGAGCACGTGGACACACTCATCATCACCCATATGCATCAAGATCACTATGGAGCGTTTGAAGTGTTAGGTGATTTCAATCTGAAGAAGGTCATCATTCCCACTTCATATGTGACACCCGAATTTCGAGCGAAACTCCTCAACATTTCTCCAAGCGTGATTGAGGCAACCACTGGATACTTTGAAGATCATCTGTATGGACGGTGGAACATTGTGCAAGTAGGGAAGGCAGGTGGTGAGTCGGGCGCGGATATCAATAATTCTGGCATTGTAGTTTTTGCCTGGTCTAAGGGAGTGAACGCATTGTTGCTCGCCGATGTAGAAATAGAAGCGCAGGCTAAGTTAATTGCGAGTGCACCTGAATGGAATATCAACATCGTCAAAATTGCTCATCATGGTTCGCGCTACCAACACCCAGAACTTGCAATGAATCTTTCGGCTCAATTTGGTTGGATTTCTGTTGGCCAAGACAATTCCTATTCCCATCCTCACCCAGAAATGATTTCCCTCTACAAGTCAGTTGGAACTCAACTTTATTCAACCGCGCTTTGTGGGCATTTGTACTACGCGCCACAGGCACGTGAAATTCGAACCTCCCGCGCCTGTGAACCACTCTGAGACTCTGTCACACTATGCCTGTGTCATTAACGGTTGTAGTTGCAGGTGAAGAATTCCTTGCAGATCGACATCTGCAGGATGCTTGGCACGAGTTTTTCAAACAGAATCCAGATGCAGAACGACGACTTGTTGATGCGGCAGCAGACAATGCTTTTGGCGAGTTAAGCGATGCGATCTCACCAGGCTTGTTTGGTGAAGTCGTTTTTCTCATTGTCGACAATATTGAACTTGCAGCCGATGAGGTGCAGCAGTTTTTCCTGAATAGTTGGTCGAAAGAGGACATGCCTCTTACCCTGGTGGTGCAACGTTCATTTGTAAAAGGGCGAGGATTTGTAGACAAACTCAAAAAACAGCATGAAACCATAAGCTTCGAGAAAATTAAAGGAAAAGCGTTTAGCGACTTCATCCAAGCTGAATGTAAAGGGTTGAAAAGAAAAATTGATGCAGAAGCAGTGACCTTACTACGAAACGCCATAGGTGACGATCTCCGTCAGCTTTCGGCTGCAATCTCGCAGATAGTTGTGGATGTTGAGGATAACCCCATCACGGCAAAGTCCTTGAGCGTTTACTTTGAAGGATTTGCAGTCGTGCCGCCATATCAAATAGTTGATTTCGTGTTTGCGCGAAAGCCGCTCGAGGCACTCCTAGCGTTGCGCTGGGCACTAGAGAGTGATCCCAACATTGGACCTGCAATTATTGCGACTGCGATGAACTCAATTCGCTCACTTGTTGCGATTGCCAATAGTCCGGCCGGTTTGAGTGAAGGGGAGATTGCAGGTCTGGCTTCAGTACCCGTCTGGAAAGTCCGCACACTTCGCGAGCAGCTGCGAAAGTGGCGTGCAAGTGAACTAGCTGATGCCAGTTTACTTCTGACATATGTTGATGCTTCGCTGAAAGCTGGAGCTGTCGATGAACTTGGTCGAATCCTTGTTTTGGACCCAGTGCAACGCGTTGCACTTTTGGAAAAAACCGTAATTGAGATAGCGACGTTGTCGCGCTGACTTACTTCAGTGAGTTAACGAGTTTGTCTACACCTGACTTGCGGTTGGCCGCATTGTTCTTATGTAGGACACCTTTTGAAACGGCACGATCAAGTTCCTGACGAGCAGCGGTTGCCTGCGCGAGGGCCTCGGTCTTGTCTCCAGCCTGAACAGCCTCACGAGTCTTTCGCACTGCAGTTCGGACTGCTGAGCGAACCGTCTTATTGCGCTCACGCGCGACTTCGTTCTGCTTGTTACGCTTCTTTTGAGACTTAATGTTTGCCACTTGGTTTTCTCGTTTCTTGTAGTAAGCGAGGCGAAGAATAGCGGGTGTCCTGCCCGACACGCCAATTTGGGGCGGTTCGTGGGAGACTTCGCCCTTATCCGGCTCGAAGGACTCGATTTTGACCAAACCAGGCAAGACCCCTCCAGGGGTGATTCGCAATTTTTGCATCATCGCTCACATCGACCACGGTAAGTCCACCTTGGCAGATCGAATGCTGCAAATCACAGGCGTAGTCGATGAGCGTCAAATGCGAGCCCAGTATCTCGATCGAATGGATATTGAGCGTGAGCGCGGTATCACTATTAAGAGTCAAGCCGTTCGACTTCCTTTTACAGCAGATGATGGTGTCGAGTATGTCCTGAATCTGATTGATACTCCCGGCCACGTTGACTTCACCTATGAGGTTTCAAGATCACTAGCAGCGTGCGAAGGAGCCGTACTCCTTGTTGATGCAGCCCAAGGTATTGAGGCCCAAACGCTGGCGAATCTGTATCTGGCAATGGAAAACAATCTCACAGTGATACCGGTGCTCAACAAGATTGACTTACCTGCAGCGCAACCCGATAAGTACGCTGCCGAAATTGCAAAAATTTTGGGATGTGACGAATCTGAAGTTTTACGAGTCTCAGGCAAAACGGGTCAAGGAGTCGACGAATTACTCAACACAGTTGTGAAGCTGATTCCGCCGCCAGTAGGTGACGCGGATGCGCCTGCGCGTGCTTTGATTTTTGATTCAGTCTATGACACATATCGTGGAGTTGTGACCTATGTTCGAGTCGTTGATGGAAGTCTCGCGACTCGTCAACGAATCAGCATGATGTCAACACTTACTCAACACGAACTTCTAGAGGTTGGTGTCATATCGCCTGAACCAGTTGCCTCCGATGCGCTCGGCGTTGGCGAGGTTGGTTACCTGATTACAGGAGTGAAAGACGTGCGGCAGTCTCGCGTTGGTGATACGGTCACGCTCGTCAGTCGCCCAGCAACAAAATCACTTGCGGGATATCAAGATCCAAAACCAATGGTGTTCGCTGGACTCTACCCACTTGATGGCAGTGATTATCCCGCCCTAAGAGACGCACTCGATAAGTTGAAACTCAATGATGCTGCACTGGTGTATGAACCGGAAACATCGGCTGCGCTGGGTTTTGGTTTTCGTTGTGGATTTCTCGGCCTCTTGCACTTAGAGATTGTGAGAGAAAGATTGGAGAGAGAGTTCAATCTTGATCTCATCAGTACTGCGCCAAACGTCATTTATGAAGTCGTCATGGATGACAACAAAATTCATATTGTGACAAATCCGAGTGAATTTCCAACCGGCAAAGTGAAGGAAGTGCACGAACCAATCGTGCGAGCGACAGTGCTCACACCCAGTGAATTTGTTGGTGCCGTGATGGAACTCTGCCAAACGCGCCGTGGCATCATGCAAGCAATGGATTACTTAAGTGAAGATAGAGTGGAGCTTCGTTATGTTTTGCCACTTGCAGAGATTGTCTTCGACTTTTTTGATGCATTAAAGTCTCGAACAAAAGGTTATGCATCCCTCGACTAGGAACCAACTGGAACCCAAGTATCGGATCTTGTGAAAGTTGATATTTTGTTACACGGTGATGCAGTGGATGCGTTCAGCGCAATCGTTCACAAAGACAAGGCATACGCCTACGGTGTAGCAATGTCTGCCAAGTTAAAGGAATTAATCCCTCGTCAGCAATTCGAAGTTCCAATTCAAGCAGCAATTGGCTCACGGATCATTGCCCGGGAAACAATCCGTGCAATCCGTAAGGATGTTTTAGCAAAGTGTTACGGTGGCGACATCACTCGTAAGCGAAAACTTCTTGAGAAGCAAAAAGAAGGTAAAAAGCGAATGAAGATGGTTGGAAGAGTGGAAGTGCCACAAGAGGCATTTATTGCAGCACTTTCAACATCAGAAGCGCCCGACAAGCGTGAAAAGTAATGCCTTCAGCGTTACCTCAAGGTGAGACGCCGCCGCTGGATGGCACACTTCCAGATGTAGCGCTGCAAAACATCAGTACTATTCCATTTAGTTTTTATCTCCATGTCCCATACTGCAAGAGTCGATGTGGGTATTGTGACTTCAACAC
>JAURLB010000005.1 GCA_030831445.1 Candidatus Nanopelagicales bacterium
ACGGCAGCTCGACTTGAGCGCAATTCTCTTGGGCCTGAACATGTGAACCGAGATCTTGGTAAGCAAATCAAAAAAATTGCAGGTGAGTTATTCCAGGGCTATGTCCATTTGAAATCTCGAATTTCAGCACTGCGTTATCTACTTGCAGTCGTCGTTCACCGAATGGCATTTGGTTTAGCAACTGTTCAGGCAATCATTTTGATTCGACAATCATTATCGACCGCTCTTGCTGAATTCACGTTTGTCGTGGGTGGTGCTGCAGCTGGCGCATTCTTTGCCGCAGTCAGTGCACCAGCAATGGTTGGAAAACTTTCAATTCGATTGTGGCCAACATATGTACTTTCAGTGAGCTCTATTGCTGCGGCGTTGGCACTACTCGGCACAATCACTCAAGTTGGATCACTAACGTCAATCATCCTGTTAATTGTCAGTGCATTCTTCTTGGGTTTTGCGGGGCAAACCATCAAGGTGTGTAGTGATTCTGTAATTCAAGCAGAAGTGAGCGATACCCATCGAGGTCGTGTCTTCGCTATCTATGACATGGCAGTGAATGTGGGATTAGTGATTGGCATTGTTGCAAGCGCTTTTGGAATCTCTGATGATGGCAGAAGTTTGTGGCCAGTGATAGCAATTGCTGGATTACTGGCAACCGCCCCATTATTGCTGCGTATTCCACCACGCCAGTAATTGTGCTTTTGCATTGTCTTTACTCATCGGTCCTTGATCAAGACGAAGTTCAAGTAGGTACGAATAAGCCTTACCAACACCTGGTCCTGCCGGAATTCCTAAGATTTCCATAATTTCCCTACCGTCGAGATCTGGTCGAATAGCGTTCAGTTCTTCTTCTGCCTGCAATTCCAGGATTCTTGCCTCTAATCCATCATAATTTCTACTTAATGCGGCGGCACGTTGTTTATTTCTCGTTGTGCAATCCGCGCGAGTCAGTTTGTGTAGGCGAAGAAGTTCATCGCCAGCGTCCCTCACATATCGTCGTACTGCCGAATCTGTCCAATGACCAGTTCCATACCCATGAAAGCGAAGATGCAGTTCTATCAATTTTGTTACTGACTTCACAACATCGTTACTAAAACGAAGTTCTTGTAATCGTTTCTTTGCCATACGTGCACCAACAAGTTCGTGATGGTGAAATGACACTCCACCACCTGGTTCGTGTTTACGGGTTTTTGGTTTGCCGATGTCGTGCAGTAGGGCGGCAAGTCGCAGCACAATATCTGGTTCAAGTGTTGGTTCATGAATCTGTTCTAATTCAATTGCTTGCTCCAACACAATGAGAGAATGTTCGTAGACATCTTTATGACGATGATGCTCATCAATTTCAAGTTTTAGTGCAGGAATTTCTGGTAGCACGATATCGGCAATAGACGTTGCAATGAGAACCTCTAAGCCGGCGCGTGGATTGTTTGAGAGCAGTAATTTTTCTAACTCATCGCGAATTCGTTCACTTGAAATAATTGCAAGCCGGCTTGCCATATCGTGCATTGCCTTCAGCACTGAATCTTCAATTGTGAAATTCAACTGACTTGCAAATCGCGCTGCGCGAAGCATTCGAAGTGGATCATCAGAAAAGGATTGTTCGGGTTTGCCTGGGGTAATAATCGTTTGGCTAGCAATGTGGTTCATTCCGCCAAATGGATCAAAAATTGAACCTTCTGGTAACACAATTGCAATGGCATTTATGGTGAAGTCACGGCGAGATAAGTCATCTTCGAGCGAGTCACCAAATTGCACGGCGGGTTTGCGTGAATTTTCATCATACGCCTCGGCTCGATAGGTGGTGATTTCAATATTGTGACCGTTTTTCTGCAACCCAATGGTGCCAAACTCGATGCCGACTTCCCAGAGTGCATCAGCCCAACCCTTCACAATCTCAAGAATTCGTTCTGGGTTGGCATTTGTCGCAAAATCAAGGTCATTTTGGATGCGACCCATGACTGCATCACGAACCCAGCCGCCAACGAGTGCCAACTCAAAGCCAGCCTCGTCGAAGCGGGCTCCAAGCTCAACGGCAAGTTGGGGCAACTGATTGCTATTTGATTTCACAGGGCAGAGACTACGAGGCAATCGCTGGCTAACCTTGCGCCTATGAGTAATCAAAAGGTATATCGTCGCCGAAAGCGACCGGCTCGAGATGAGGTGAGCGCAGGGGGATTAGTGGTAGATCGAGCCACGAATCGTGCCGTCATCATCGGCCGGCGAAACACTCGAGGCAGACTGTTGTGGTCACTTCCCAAAGGCCATTTGGAAGAAAATGAATCTCCAGAAGAAGCCGCCATCCGCGAGGTGCTGGAAGAAACAGGATTAACTGGTGAGATTATTGCCGAACTTGGCGTTATTGATTTCACGTTCGCACAAAATGCAATTCGTATCCATAAAACTGTTCATCATTTTTTGATGTTTGTGCTTGAGGGCACGCTCAAAGCACAAGAAGGTGAAGTTGATGAGATTGCTTGGGTTGGACTTGACCAAATTGCATTGCGCTTGACTCATCAGGACGAAAAACAGTTAATTTCCAAAGCACACAAACTTTTGGCAGATTTATCGTCATGAAATTTGTTGCACGGCTGCTAATACTTGTTGTCGCTACTATGTCACTCAGTATTCAATCGAGTGTTGCAGTAAACAACGAGGCAGTACTGGTGAGTCAATCACCATTGTGGGTTTTGAAAAATCAAGCGGTCGAATTTGTTGTGAAAAGCGAAACTGCGCTTCAAGATGTCACCCTTCACATCGGTCAATCACCACTGATTGGCAGAAGTTCTTTGGATTCGTATCTAAAAGACTCTCTGAGTGTCAGCTTTCGCAAACTTGATAACATCAGCGTAAGTCTCGATTCTGATCTGACAACCGTCACTCTTAATTCGCTCTCATTACCAACCTCGGGTGTATATGTAGTAGACATTCGAGACGGTGATACTTCAATTGTGACATCACTTATTAGTTACTCAAAGAGTGCAAACATCAAACCTCTGAACACAGTAATTCTCTGGCCAATCTCTTCACCACCAACAGTGAGTCCACAAGATGAAAGTCTGGTTGATGACTATTGGCAGCAAAATTCCGGGTTAATTGAATCTGTAAAGTCACATCCGATTGATAATCGATTGTCGTGGTTACTTGACTCAGACGTGATCAGTTGGGCGGCATCTTCGGGCAACACAGACTGGATTAATGCCCTAAAAGCAGGTACATCCAATAGCGATGTTTATGTTGCACCGTATGCCAATAGCGATGTGAACGCACTGATTAAAGCTAGAAAAATGAAACTTGCCTTTGCGGCAATCTCCTCAATTCTTCCTGTAACAAGTGCACTGGAGCGTTCAAATATTCCGCGAGCAATCGTCGGCACCTCTTTCAGTCCCAAAACCTGGGATTGGATAGAGAAACAAGGCCTCTATCTCAGTATTACATCAAATCAACAGTATCCAAGTTCAACATCAGTCTTTACACCAAGTGGTATTGTCACCAATCCAAATCAAAACAAATCACTCGTCGTTGATAGACGAGCAAGCAAATTCATGAGTCAAGCACTCTTGGTTCCTGAAGTACAGAATCTGCAATTACTACAAGCCGATCTTTTCATCACCGCCCTTGAACAACCACAAGCTAACCGAACCCTCGTTTTGCATCCAACTGTTTGGAATATGGGTGATGGCGCAAAAGAACCAGTTCTCGACATATTTACAACGAGTTGGCTGAAACCAATTGCAGCAAGTGATGCGATGCGTAAGCCAGTTACAGATCAACGCAATTTGGTGATCCGGGAAACTTCTACTCTTTCAAAGAAGCAACGTGATTTGATAACGAGACTTGAAACTTACAGAAAGAGGCTTGCACCATTTATCGCCGAGACAATTCACGATACACAAACGATTCATGCAGGACTCAGAGTTTCGTCTATCTTTGATACAAATCGAAACATAGTTGCCAAATCAACCGAAAATTACTTCAACGATTTACTCGACGCCGTGTCAATTGTGAGTAGTGGCAGTGTGATTTTTGCAGGTGAGTCAGGCGTTATCCCAATCACGATTCGAAATGACTTGAGTGTGCCGGTATACGTCAATGTTTTAGGGCAAGGGTTCCCCGAAGTCAGAGTTGATCTCGGTACTGTTGACTTTGTCGAGATTGGTGCAGGTCAACGAAAAAGTATAGAAATTCCCACGACCCTCTATGGATCAGAGAGCGCTTTCGTTGAATTGCAACTCGTGGATGCGCTAGGGAAGAAGATAGGCGAGACTAAGAGAATTGAAATTGCTTCAAGTGCTTACTCCACCATTGCTGGAGTCTTCGTTTCAATTGCTTTCGCACTCCTTTTCTTGTTACTCATTTACAACACTCAGAAACGAATCAGGGCATCAAGAGCGGCGACATTGGAGAATTCACCACGTGAGTGAACCGGGAGTGCTACGAAGCAGTGGGCTCATGGCGTTGGGCACGATTGCTTCGCGCATTACTGGAATTTTGCGTGACATTACGATGGTCACGGCACTTGGGTTAGCACTTCTCAGCGATGCATTCTCTCTGGGAAACACGTTGCCCAGCATTATTTATCTTCTATTAATTGGTGGAGCGCTGAATGCTATTTTCATTCCGCAAATTGTTCGACACTTTGAAAATGATGCAGATAAGGGTAAGCGTTTCATTGATCAACTCTTGAGTGCCACCATCGCGGTACTTTTTATCGTCACGTTGCTCGCAGTTCTATTTGCTCCAACTTTGATAGGTGTCTTTGCTCCAACTGACATGTCAGAAGCACAATTTGAGCTTGCCGTGGCATTTGCTCGGTTTTGTTTGCCTCAAGTCTTTTTCTATGGATTGTTCACAATGGTGCAACAAGTTTTGAATGCACGTAATCGTTTTACGCTTTCATTTTTTGCACCAGTTTTGAACAATATTATTGCAATCACAGTTTTTGTGAGTTTCATTGTGGTTTCAAGTCCACTGGCGGTTTCTAGTTTGGAGTTACCAGCAGAGCACATTGCCCTGCTGGGGCTTGGATCAACATTTGGTGTTGCCCTGCAGGCCCTTATTTTGCTACCAGCGTTGAGTCAAATTGGGTATCGATTCAGTTTTAATTTTGCCTGGAAAGAAACTGACTTAGGCAAAACTCTGCAGTTAGCAAAGTGGACGATTGCATTGATTGCCGTCAACCAAATCGCATACATCGTGGTAACACGTTTTGTTACCTCAGCCAACATAGAGGCTGTGCTCACAAATAGTACGGCTGCCGGACTAACGACCTACCAAAAAGCAAACTTGATTTATATCTTGCCTCATTCCGTTATCACTATTTCACTTATTACTGCCCTACTTCCTCGCTTGAGCGCGAGTGCTAATCAAAAGGATGAAAAGGGTTTTGGTGATCTTGTTTCATA
>JAURLB010000058.1 GCA_030831445.1 Candidatus Nanopelagicales bacterium
ACTTCCGAAGTTCTGGCTATCGGCTCAAAACTTGGTCTCGACTTACGTGTGTTGCATCAAGCACTGTGTGCATCACCCAGCCAGTCCAATTTCTTGCAATACGACATCAACAGCGTGCTCGAAGCAGGCAACTACGACGATGGTTTCACCATCGACTTGGTATGCAAAGACATTCAACTTGGCATTGACCTAGGCAAAAAGACGGGTATCGACACCAGGGTTGCCCACATTGTCGAACAACTACACCAACAAGCACTAGCCACTTTTGGCCCAAAATCGGGGGAGATGTCGGTGGTAAAGCTCTACGAAGAAGCTGCAGGACGACTCTTCCGCGATCAGTAATCACTGATACTTTCTAATCAAAAGGAGAAAATGACTATGGGTACATGTGGATGCGGATATACGACAGATGCCAACAAGAACTGCAACGGAACTCACCGCGTGGTTCAAGCAGTAAAGGCCGACATTGTGAAAGACCTCGAAGCCAATGGCTTCGCAGAAGCTTCAGCACACGTCAAAGGTGAAAAAACCGAAAAGTAACCACATGCACTAGTCGACTGACTATGGTGTGACGATGTTGCATACCAAACGTGGTCTTTCAGTAATTGCAAGTTTTGCTCTCCTTGCGCTTTCATCGTGCTCGGCGGGTGGAAGCGCCACCGCGACAGTTGAAATAACTGATGCAACTATTGAGTGGTCTGCATGCGATGGCAAAGATGCACCAGGCGCGCCATTTGAATGCGCAACTCTTGAAGTCCCCTTAGATTACGTAGAACCCGATCTCGCCACAATTGACATTGCTCTCGTGCGAATTCCTGCCGATAAGGAATTCGATTATCAAGGAATTTTGCTCACAAACCCAGGTGGTCCAGGTGGTTCTGGATTTGATTTCTTGGTGTCAGCTGGCGAGGAGCTTCAGAATGAAGTCGGTCTATACAACTTCGACTTAGTCGGATTCGATCCAAGAGGTGTCGATAGATCAGGGGGGTTGCGGTGCGCAACCGATGAGGAATTAGATCGCTTTTCCTACTTGGATTACACCCCAGATAATGCGGAAGAACGAAAAACAATCGATGAATATGAATCAGATGATTCAACTTGTGAAAGCAGAATTGGACCCTCAATCGTTCATTACTCAACGGCAAACACTGCACGAGATATGGACAAAATCCGTGAGGGTATGGGCGTCGAGACACTTAACTTTTTAGGCATTTCCTATGGAACCTATTTAGGGGGTGTCTATGCAACCTTGTTCCCAGATCGCGTGTCAGCGATGGTTCTTGACGGCGGCTATGACCCACAGGGAGACACGATTGAACAAGAGTATGCAACTCAGGCGCGTGGTTTTGAGGACGCATTTAGCAACTGGATTGAATGGTGCGAGTCTGACGAATTGTGTGATTTCCAGTCAGACGATGTGAGAAAAGGTTGGGAGGTTCTTTATAACCAGTTAGATAAAAAGTCACTTGTTTCCTCTGCGGGCAGAGATGTAAACCATCAAGCTCTCATGACGGCCACAATTTCCTCTTTATATTCACCGTCTGCATGGGAATACCTTGGCTCTGCTATAGCTCTAGCTAAAGATGGATATCCAGATTTCTTGCTTTACATGGCAGATCTGTTTAATGACCGAAACGAGGATGGCGTTTACACAACCTCTCAATCTTCGTCATACATCATCCGATGTGCAAGTGGCTTTGAAAGGGAATTGCCATCCGATCCTGTTGCGTTTGTAAAAGGGTTGAAAGACGAATTTCCGTGGTTTTATCGAGATTTAGAAGCGTCTGACTTCGACGAACCAAGTTGTGAGTCAGTCTTTGAAGGCAAAGACTTAGTGAAGGTTTCCTACTCCGGCGATGCGCCGATTGTTGTTGTTGGTGGAGTTAATGATCCAGCTACTCCTTTCCGTTGGTCTGAAGAATTGAAATCAAATATGGGTTCCAATAGTGCATTGGTGCGGTTTACTGGCGAAGGGCACGGCCAGATTCTGGACTCAAAATGTGTGGGAGCAATCGCAGAGGCGGCATTCGTGGAAAACGAAATCCCAAAGTCATTGAAAACGTGCAGTCCAGATGAAAAAGTCAAGCGGCCCACGTGGTGGTCAAACATCCCTAAAGCGGCGCAGCTCGGAATGATGCTTGACTCTGGTGCATTAAATGAAGCAATTGAACTAAAAGACACCGACGCTTACAGTGAGTTCAGTTCAGTCAAGGAAGACGCAGAGAGTGTTTTTAAGAAGATCAGCGATGCATTTAAAAATGCAGGATACGAAGAGTCATGCGACGGAGAAACGCCGCCGTTTTACGAGCCGTGCTTTTTCACTAAAGGTGAACTCGATGAGTTTGGATTTGTCCTGTACTCGTCGGACGAACTTGATGAGTATGAACTAAGTGAACCAAGAGGTCCGGTTCCAGCAAATAGCACTCTGATTGTGTTCTACTACTGGCCTTAAATAGGTATATTGCTTACCTATGAGCTCATGGGAAGATCACGAACAAATGATTGATGATCAGTATTTGATGGAAAGCATCGAGGAAGATCAAAAACTAGAAGCCGGTGACCTAGATGAAGAGGAAGACGAGGAATAAGCGCTAACAGAGGTTGGATCTAATTCAATACTCGTGCAGCTAGACCATTTCGCACATAGACAGTGTTCGCATCAACTCCACGGCGTCGCATGTTTTCGTCCCAACGCTGGGCGAGCTCAGCATCTTTGACCTCATCAGGTTCTGCCGAATTACTTTGAATGTTCCACATAATCATGGACGAATTCTGGGAAACAGGAATGTATTCAGTCCAGTGAACTGGAACGGGATGAAAGTTTCCATCTCCGCCGTACACGGTGATGATGTCTACTTGTGGAATTCCCTTGTATCCGTAGGCGGCGATATTCACCAAGGTTGATCCATCGGTATCTTGGGTATTACTCGTTCGAATCACGTTTTGTGTCACCGATTCAGGATGCATAAATACTTGCTCACCGATGTAGTTTGCCATCATTTCGGAATCCCATGGAGAGCATTCACTTAACGAGTTGTCATCTAAAGGCAATTGCGAAGATCGTTTCTCACGATACAAGGGAACGGTCAAGAGTGGGGCAAAAGCAAAGTAAAGAGCTTTAAAGTAGGTCCGCTGAAATTCAAGGAAAAAACTCTGCGCTTGTGCGAGGTCGTAGGTCATGAACATGCGCGGGTCACAATGGAATTGAGTTTGAGAAAGGTGGACTGAATCAATCACGTTTACTTTTCCAGACTTGTAGAAGGCGAAGTTGTCGCCATACGAGATTCTGTTGTCATTAAGTAGCTCGACCATTTCTTGCTGAGCCAGGGGAGAGAAGAGCAAGCGAAACTCAATTTCGTGATCTCGATCAACTGCGTTAAAGAGAGCTTCAAAGTCCCTATTGGCCATGACTGTCAATTGTCCATTGCCCCCTTTCACGTCGCGTCGAGCTTGCTTTTCTACTTTCTTTACCGCATGGTCTTTACGCCAGTTTGTGAGCATGCCCTCGTCGAGGCCAGAAAGTTTTGAGGGTGATCTACTGAACGAAAGTTGAGGCGCAGACTCGTGACCGTAAACCAGGTGCGTTCGATCTAAATACTCAGGGAATGGTTTTGTTACAGACGCAGTTAGGACCTGGGATCGCTGTACTTCCACCCATTCGCCTTCATCATTCTGTACTGATTCAGTCCAGAAAATAGTTATTGACCCGGAGTAGGTGCGACTACCTATCCAGTGTTGCTTGGAACGAACGAAAACAAATGGGTTGTCACGATAGGCACCACTTTGAGTGAACAAGATGGATTTATCATCGTTAAAATTTGGCGAAAGTCCGTAATTGGATTGGAGGTCGACAAGGCGCTTATTCGATAAATGACGGTCAAATTGCACCTGAGGAAATGCTCTTTGGAACAGTCTTGATGCAATATCCCATGTGTACAACTCATTAAGTGGAACCATTTGATTCCAGGCTTCTTCGGTCTTCTGTTCTTGCTGCTGAGCAACTTCATTTAAGAGTGCATTGAGATGTCTAATTTTTGGGTTTACCTTCTTTACCAGCCACAAAATGGCGCCAATTGAAATCGGCGACATGATTAGTGCGGTTAGGTAACCTTCAAAAAAACCGATTAGCGGAGCCATCGCAAGAATAATTAGGACTAAGCGAACAAGCTTCCATTTACCTTGAGTCGATGAACCATCAGCGTGGGATTTGCTGAGCCTCTGGATTTCCGCTACCAGTGCTGCATTCTCTTGCTTATCTACTTTCGAACGTTGAAGGAGCGATTCAAAGAAATCACGCGAAAGGCCTTCATGAGTGTCTTTGAAGTACTCCTCATAATCTCTTAATGGATTGTCGATCTCTTTCATCAGAAGAATGTTTTACGTGCCGCATCTCTAGTTTCGGCAGATGCAATAAATGGAATGCGTGTCGTATACCCGGCTTTAGCTGCAACAATTTGATGAATCGGCCAGGAGTAAATCTCTTGGTTCCATGTAGTCACTGTGTCGTTATACAGGGTTCGTGCAGCTGTAATTTCTTTCTGCAGGTAAGAGTTCTGTCGCATCGCCTCTGCAATGTTCTCTTGAGCCCGCAGTTCTGGGTATGCCTCAAAAGCAACATTGATGCGAGAAGCGACGGAGTCCAGCGCCGCCGATGCTTCGTTTCGATTCGTATCTTGATTTGGATTAATTCCACCTCGGTATGCAGAAATAGTTTTCATCACGTCTTTATCAAGATCAATTGACTTAGCCAATAATCCTGCAAGGTTTTCGAGAATCACCACTCTCTGTTCAAGGTAGTTATCAATTTGTGACGCATCTGCTTGAATTTTTTGTTGCAGCTTTCGGAGGTATGAAAGTGCATTTGTCTTCAGAAGCTGAAAGACCAGACCAGGAATAACTCCAACGATCGAAATTGCAATTGCTGCACCAATGCTTGATGTCGCAGCGAATCCGACTGCAAATGCCAACAGTACTCCAACTATCCAAACTGCAAGTTCAAATACCTTTGTACCGAATCCGA
This sequence comes from Candidatus Nanopelagicales bacterium, assembly GCA_030831445.1. GTDB lineage: Bacteria > Actinomycetota > Actinomycetes > S36-B12 > UBA5976 > JAFMIT01. The sequence goes on from JAURLB010000058.1 coordinate 5,021, forward strand.
TTTCAACTTTTAGTTGCTTATCAATCACATTGATATCGCGACCCGCACTGTTTGTGGGTCCGGTTGTTTCGTCCAGTTCATTTCCCATAATCCCTCTTTCGTCCGTAACTTGTGAGTAACTCTAAGAGCAATATCCGCGTGCTTTAGACACGATGAGAGTTGACCCGTATTGGCCTACAACCCACCAGTTGCTCGACCACCAAACACTGCGGCCACTGCCCGAGCAGTCTGCAGTTGAAGGGTTGTAACCCAAGTAGTCCTGAAGATTTTCAAGGTTCCAGCCAATATATGAACCGCCACCTCCAGAGCTGCTCGAGCCGCCACTAGAACTCGAACTACCTGAATTCGAACTTGAACTAGATGAGAACTTAATTTTGAATCTGATGTTCTTGAAGTTGGGCTGTCCGCTCATC
>JAURLB010000059.1 GCA_030831445.1 Candidatus Nanopelagicales bacterium
AAAAACACTTGTTTTACATACAGCATTCGAACACTCCCCTCGGGTGGACACGCACTATCAAAAACAGCAACGCGTTGTGTGTATATTCGACACGTTCCCGAAATCCGACCGAGATGGCGGGTCTATTGATTTTGAGATATTTGTTGACTATCTCAATCAATTGAAGTACGAAGTAATAGCCCTCTTCATTCACACTCCTTCATTTGAAACAACTGCCACATGGCGAGCAAATGGTGTTTGTTGTGCTGACTACAACAGCCCATTTGGAAAAACGACCCTCAAAGAGTCAACCCTCATTTGCTCATTCGGAATCATGGCTGCAATCAAACTCTCAACAGAACACACCTCTGAAAAAGTCTGGATACATCACACGAGTGACATTGTGACACGTCGGGTAGAAAGCTTCATTGCACTCACTGCAAACCAGACACATCAGAGCACGATTGACCTGCGCTGGAACTTGGGTCTACCAAGGGATGTAGAAACGATGTGGCGGTTAGAGAAACCAACTCTCGAATTACCTAGTGCCGTATTGATTGTCACTGAAAACGATTTGCAATATGTCAGGCAACGTGGTGCTGTTGGCAATTTTATCCACTTCCCAATATTTCGTGGCGCACCAACGAGCCCAGTATCCGTTGAACCGCTCAACCAACTCACCGTCGGTTTCGTCGGCTCTTTTCTTCATAGTCCAAATATTGATGCTGTTCAATATTTTCTCGAGACCACTTGGCCAATAATCCTCGAAAAACTGCCAGATGCCAAGTTCCTCATTTGGGGCAGTGGCTTAAACGACGACCAAAAATCAGCTTGGTCGATGGTCTCATCCGTAGAGGTGCGGGGTTGGTTTGCCACTTGGAACGATGTTGTTGCCGAAACACGCGTACTAGTTTCACCACTTCGATTTGGGGCCGGTATGAAGCATAAAGTCGTGTCCAACCTCATTCATGGTCGCCCTGTTGTAGGCACCTACATCTCGTTTGAGGGTTTTCAAACTGAACTCCTCAATGACACAATCATGACAGACGACCCATCCCAAATGGCCAAGTCGACCATCGAGATTCTTCTTTCAAATGAAGCATGGCAGTCCGCACTATCGGCAGGGCTTGCTGCTTTGGGTAATGGATTTGGACAAGGTGATGAATTAGAGAATGTTCGTAATCTTCTCAACGCTGAAATCTCACGAAAGAAGACGGAACCAGTTACAATTTCTACATAATGACCTCAACAGTTAAGACTCATAGAGCTGAAGGAACTTGATTCTTGCATTACAAATCAGTTTTTTGGGTCTCGCTCACCAACTTTCGAGTCTGGACACATCTAGGTTGGCGTGATTTGCGAGCCCAATATGCCAGAACCAAACTTGGACCATGGTGGTCTGCTACGTCGCTTGCAGCCATAGTTCTTGGATCTTCAGTAGCAATCGGGCTTGTCGGTAACAACAAAGCACTTACACTCACACCACAACTAGGTATTGGGTTAGCAATTTGGACTCTCGTATCGGTCTCTCTCAATGACGGATCCGATCTCTTCGAATCAGAGCGTGGAGTGTTGCTCAATTCGACGATTGACGAATTGTCACTTGTGTTCCGTCTGGTCTGGCGCAACACCCTTATCTTCGTTCACAACCTCCCAGTCGTTGCGTTGGCTCTTCTCATTGGTGGATACAAGCCCTCGTGGCATATTGTGCTGTTTCTCCCGCTCGCACTGCTTGTCTTGCCCGCTCTGGTTTTCCCGGTTGCGGTTTTTGCTCGGCTCACGCTCTGGAGGCGAGATCTAAAGTCTCTTCTGCCGTCACTAATCCAAGTGGGATTCTTTCTTACACCAATCTTCTGGTCTCCACCTGCAACAGGGCCAATGAACATCGTTTTCAATATCAACCCAATTGGCTGGTTTGTCGTTCTTACCAAAGAGGCGGTGCTAGAGGGTCATTTTCGATGGGATCTCTTTGCTCGTTGCATCGTTACCGTTGTGGTATCAGTTCTCCTTCTCGAGATATTGCAGTCAAACTTCAAACAAATCAGAAAACTTGTATAGCTCATGACCCACATAGTTCTCAAAGATGTCGTTTTCAGCAGGCGCCTGTATTCAGTTGCCGGACAAGAACAGCCAACACAAATAAACCGATACCGCAGAATATTGGATCAAATTTCACTCGAAATCGCAGACGGTCAACGCGTTGGCATACTTGGCCCCAATGGGGCAGGGAAAACAACTCTGTTACGTCTGATCGCAGGAATTTTTGTTCCCGACGAAGGGACCATCGAACGCAACTCAGACGTCTCGGCATTGCTTGACTCTGGATACGGAATGGTTGATTCGCTTACAGCGCGTGAAAACTGTATTTCGCGACTAATCGTCGCTGGAATTCCCAAAAACGAAATTCCTGCAGTCATCGATTGGATCGAAAATTTAACCGAGATTGGTGAATATTTTGACCAACCGATGCGCACTTTTTCGAGCGGTATGTTTGCCCGTACGATTTTTGCCCTTGCAACTGCCCGACCCCACGATGTCATCGTCATCGATGAAGGCTTCGGTTTGGCCGACGAATACTTCAGACGTAAGGCCCAGCGTGTACTCGAGCGACTGTACAACGACGCTTCAATTCTCATTTTTGCGTCACATAATACCGAACTATTGAAAGAGACTTGTCAGCGTGGAATTGTGTTAAGAGATGGAAAGATCGCGTTTGATGGATTCATTAATGATGCAATCAAATTCAACCACTCTTAACTAATCTAGAAACTCTTCATCACAAAACACATCAGAAACTTTTTGACTATCTCTCATTTTTGATGCAGTCCAAAATCTGGCTGGTGCTTTTAGATCGCTGGTTCCATCTCTCAGTACATAGTGTCGATCAAAAACTCTCATCACGTGTTTTACACCAACACTTGTTACTTCCCGTAAGTCATCTTCAAAATATCTTCCACCTGCCTGGGGGGACGTAATGATTTCATAAGAGGGGAAATAATCAACGTATGACAACTCGGTAGCTACATCACCTGCAACCGCACGCAAAACTGCCTTGCTGTATGTCGTCGAGGTCCACACATTCCTTGGTATGTACGTTGCATTGAGGGGCACCGGGCTGACAGTTAACAAGATCCGCACATTCGAGTTCATTTCTCGTACCTTCTTGCACCAATTCAGTAGGTCGCTCAACACTTCTGGGTATGAGAAGTTTTGAAAGACATGTCGTGAATTATCCTGTGATCCGGCAACTACCCCAGGTGCAGTTGGGTACACAGCCCCGTCCAACATCGACATCCATGCTTCGGTCAGCCCAAGGGTGAAAACCACCACGTCCGACTCGGTGAATACGCGTTTCACGGCCTGCAAGTGGGCTATTCGTGCCTCACGCAATTCCTCAATGGTGGCAAACCCGCCTGCGCGCACATGTGGTCTAAACGCATCGAAAAAGCGCCCGTTACGCTCCCACACATCCTCGGCAGGGACCCAACCATTTGCCCTGTCTATTAGCTGAAGAGCCTGGCGGGGCGTGTAAATGTTTCCATAGCGCGCCGAAAACTGATTGGCCATCATTTTGGATTGATCTGATTGTTCTTCGGTGTCAAGTAACGGTTCTGCAACCATGTATTGGAGGCCACTGTCTTTTATGTGACGCGCCAGATGCTGTGCAAAGCACGAACCAAGAGTTGAAACCACATCACTTGAATCAATTTGAAACTTTACTGAGGTAACAGGGTCAAACTGCCCAGGTCCGATTTCGGCTACGCCACTACGCCAATACTGCGAAGCAGCTAAACCTCTATATGGGTTTTGATCCATTG
>JAURLB010000060.1 GCA_030831445.1 Candidatus Nanopelagicales bacterium
GTCGCAGCTCTACTTTTGTTGGTGATGGTGATGCGTAGCTGTGTTCACTTGTTTGCATCCGATGGCGGAGCTCAGCGCATCGCAGGCATAGATACTTCTGTCGAAGGCGGAAAGAACATCATCGCGATGTTTCATCAATGGGGAGCAATACAGCTAATTCTTGCTGTGCTTCTTTCTGTGCTGTTTTTCCGCTATCCAGGATTCACGCCATTGATTGTTCTCACCATGGCGTTCGACCCAATCATGCGTTTTGTTGCTAGTCGCAAATTGAATGTCACCTCCACAAGAAAGCCTCCCGGCGCGGCCCTAAACGCGCCAGCGTTTGTCATCCTCATGCTGTTGTTTCTTGCCTCAATTCAGGGATAGAGCCAAGTCCTAAAGCACTGTTTGCATCCGGCTGCCCCTAGTAACCTCTATGTAGATGACGTGAGGTGTGGCGGCGAATTTCGCACCACATTTCGCACCATCCCCCGCTCCCGTGAGGCTGGTGCGAAATTCCAAACCTCTGTATTGATGGGGTTGTGGTTGGGGTTTCAGTAAAGGTTTGGAACGCGAAATGCTGTTTTTTGGAACGCGTGTCGGCCGCTTCCTTTCAATGGGTCGAAAGCTTGGAGCATTCCGGTCGAACCAGTTGTGTCGTAGTCACCAGTGTCAGCCAAAGTATCTCTCTATCGAGGAGCTATCGCGCTTGTAGTAAATCGTGTTCCAATTCTCAATGCATTGTAGCCCGGAAGCGATGCTGCGATGACTTCGATTGAGACACGTGCTAGTAAGTCATTTCGCTTGGGTTACACCGCCAGCGGTGCAGTGATCGTTTTCTCGCCATCGGACACATCGGAAGAAAGATTTATGGCCGGTGCTGGAGTAGCACCGGCCATAAATTCCATGAAGAAATCGAGTGCGATTTCAAAGTCATCGCCTACGAAATGCAATTTCTTATTTCTTTACTTTGAGTGTGATTCCACACTTCGCAGCTAGCGACTTGAGCTGCTTTTTATGAGCCTGTGTTGGCAATCCGCTTGGACGCGAAAGACCATATGTGGCCAAGCAAGTTTGCTGTGCAGTGTCTAACTTTGCGAAACGACCCCAAATGCCACAACTTTGTGCTGCCGCCTTAACACTCGCCTTTCGGCCAGGACCACGCGCAATGTTCGCTTTTGCAGAGACCAAGCAGTTTTCCTGCTCTGTTGTGATGTTGAGGGTCTTCTGTGGCCCATTGTCCTTTGCTGAGACTGAGGTGATCCCAAAGCCACTAAGCGACAACGTCGCGCCCAAGAGCGAAGCTGTCACAATTTTTCTAATTGAATGATTCATAATTTTCCTTTCTAAAATCGATGGCTTGGTAAGACCATTAAGAGAATTATGAACCATTGAAATTAAGAATTGGTGAGTAAAACCTTTAGGTTTCCTCTAAATGATTTCTTCAGTCAGCATTCAGGAAATCTAAAGGTTTAAGTGAAATAATCTCTGTTATGGCTACTTCAAGCGAAGTCACACGCGTTCTCGTAGTAGACGACGAGGAGAATATCTCGTATCTCGTATCTTCCGCAATGAGAAATCAGGGGTTCAACACCAAAATCAGCCGAAATGGCTCCGAAGCAATTGCCCATGCCCGTAGTTTCAACCCGCATCTCATCATTCTTGATGTCATGTTGCCTGATGTTTCCGGTACCGATGTTTTTCGTCAGATTCGTAACCAAGGTATTGACACTCCAGTCATATTCCTTAGCGCTTTGGGCTCGACGATTGACAAAGTTAGCGGGCTCAACTTGGGAGGGGACGATTACATCGTGAAGCCATTCGTGTTGGAAGAGTTAATAGCCCGCTCACATGCGCTACTTCGACGCGCGGGATTGGCGGTGAAGCCGAACCTAATCGAGATTGATTCGTTGGTAATTGACGTTGAAGCTCATCGAGTTTGGAGCAATCAGGTCGAGTCACATTTGTCAGCGACTGAGTTCAATTTGCTGTATTACTTGGCATCTAACGTCGGCAAAGTTATGAGCCGTTCACAAATTCTTGATCATGTATGGCAATACGATTTTGATGGGGACTCAAGCATTATTGAAGCAGTCGTCAGCAACATTCGAAAGAAAGTTGATCACACGGATCCACGTTTAATTCACACGGTTCGAGGAGTGGGTTACACGATGAGGAGCGCCAAGTGACATTGCGAATGCGACTGCTCGCTGTCTATGCGCTAGTTGGGTTATCGCTAATGGTTGGAAGTGTGAGTGTTCTCCATCTCCAGCGCAATTATCTTGATTCGAAAATTGACGGGCGCTTAGTTCGGCTGAGCAGCGTTGCTGAACAAATAGTTCGGGGACCAGGTGCTCCTGATGCACAGTCTTCAGAACTCCTCAGGGGTTTTTGGGAAGGATATATCGGGGTCTTCGAGCAAAGTGGCGAGTTGAAAGTTGTGAGTACCCCATCGGCCGACCAGCAACTTTCGCCAGATGTGGACCTTTATTCAGCATCGGTAGAGCCGCAGACAGTGGCGACTCGGTTCGGGAATGCGGATTTCATCCGCACAATGACAGTAGGTCTTTCTGACGGACGAATTGCCTTGGTGGGGCTAACCACTACGGATCGCGATAGCGCTCTCACGCGTTTGAGAAATACCTTGGTCCTGGTGAATATCTTCATTCTCTCATTGCTGGGTCTCGCTTTATGGTGGCTTGTACGTCTCGGATTTCGTCCAATCGTTCAATTGACTCGAGAAGCTGAAGCTATTGCTCGAGGCGATCAGGACGGGAACCTGGAGTTTGGCTTGCCATCTAGTTCAGAAACCGCGATGTTGCGAGATTCCATCAGTAGGGCCATAGCAGTGAAGGAAGATTCTGAGCGACGAATGCGGCAATTTATTGCCGATGCTTCTCACGAATTGCGAACGCCACTCACCTCGGTTGATGGATACTCATCGTTGTACTTATCTGGTGCTTTGAAAACACAAGTTGAAGTAGACGATGCAATGCATCGCATCAATTCAGAAGCGAAAAGAATGTCCAATTTGGTCACAGATTTGACAACGTTGAGTGATCTCGAACTTCGACCTTGCTTCATGACTGAATCACTCAGCCTTTTTCCTGTGTTGCAAAACCTTGTTTCTGATTTTCGTATAACAAATCAAGGGCGCACGATTGAGTTGAATTGTTCGACGGACATTATGATTTTCTCAGACTCAGAAGTTGTTTTTCAGGTCATCTCGATTTTGGTATCCAACGCAATACGTCACACACCATCAGAAACTTCGATTTGGGTGGTCGCAGAAAAAGATGCAGGGGGAGTAAAAATCAATGTCACGGACGAAGGGCCAGGAATAGATGCTCAACATCTCACATATCTGTTTGACCGCTTTTATCGAGTTGACCCGTCACGTTCAACTGCAACCGGTGGAAGCGGTCTTGGTCTCTCGATTCTCGGGGAGATAATGAAATCTGCGGGTGGTGATTACGGGGTCGAATCTGTTGTGGGCAGTGGGTCCAGCTTCTGGATTCGATTTCCTTCGATGCCCGTGACAGCGGATAAGTCTTGGGGCAATGAATAACTAAGTTAAAGAGTCTGGCCAAGAATTAGATGCAGGCTTGTTTCGCCAGCATCATGGCGATTTCAGCGCAGTCTTTCCTCTCTGAGCGCACTCCAGTAACCTCTATATAGATGACGTGAGGTGTGTCGGCGAATTTCGCACCACATTTCGCACCATCCCCGCCTTCGTGAGGCTGGTGCGTAATTCCAAACCCCAATATTGATGGGGTAGCGGTTGGGTTTTCAGTAACCGTTTGGAACGCGAAACACTGTTTTTTGGA
>JAURLB010000061.1 GCA_030831445.1 Candidatus Nanopelagicales bacterium
CAGATCGACGACGAATTCGTCAACAGATTTCAAAATTGCGCAAAGATTTGAGGGATCTTGCAAAGGTCCGCCAAACACAGCGTCAACACCGAATGCAGTCTGGGGTAAGTCAAGTTGCGTTGGTTGGCTACACAAACGCGGGTAAATCGTCGCTGTTGAATCTTTTGACCGGGGCAGGAGTGCTCGTTCAAGACGAATTGTTTGCAACCCTCGATCCAACAGTGAGAAAACTCAACTTGCCCTCTGGTCGCGAAGTCACCATGGCGGACACTGTGGGTTTCGTTCGACACTTACCACACCAACTCATTGAAGCATTCAAGTCAACTCTTGAAGAAGTAACACATGCGAGCACGCTCTTGCACGTGGTGGATGCCTCGAGCGACCGAATAGAAGATCACATCGACGCTGTGCGGGAAGTGCTCATGGAAATCAACGCTCCGCTCGAAAATGAAGTGATTGTCTTTAACAAGATTGATTCAGTTTCACGTGAAGTTGTCACGCGACTGGAACAAAACTATCCCGATTGCGTCATGGTGAGCGCCTTGTCTGGCGTTGGCAAGGAGCAGTTGCTCGAGAAAATTGATTCCCATGTTCCAGGTCAAGAGTTTGAGATTTGGGCACTTCTGCCATACGGTGAAGAGAAACTGCTAGAGAAGCTACGTCGACATAGCAACATTCTCTCACTTCGCTATGAGGAGTCCGGTACGTTGATTCATGTTAAAACTGACCTCCAGTTTGCTCAGGCACTACACTCATTCAGAATTGAAGGCGAGGGTTAAAGTGGCTCTATCAGTTTTAGACTTGTTCAAAATCGGTGTTGGTCCATCCTCATCGCACACTGTGGGCCCAATGATTGCGGCACTTCAATTTGTTCAAAACTTATCGAGCAATAATTCGCTCTCTTCCGTGACTCGAATAAACGTTCAATTATTTGGCTCGCTTGGAGCAACTGGCCATGGCCATGGTTCCGAAGGCGCAGTCTTGGCCGGTCTCATGGGTTTCCATCCAGAAACTATAGATACTGACCTGCTTAAAGGGATAGTGACCGAGGTTAAAGAGTCAGCATCAATTGCATTATTGAATGAACATAAGGTTTCTTTTGCATTTGACGATGATCTGATACTTCATCGAAGAAAAGCCCTGCCGGCACATCCCAATGGCATGTATTTCGACGCATTCCATAATGATGAGTTGCTCATGCACAGTGTCTTCTACTCAGTGGGTGGCGGATTCGTTGTAGATGAAGATGCTATCGGAGTAGACAAGATTGTTACAGATAGCCGCACGCTTGCTTACCCATTCAGAACTGCAGCAGAGCTACTGGATCATGCGAAGACAAATCAACTTTCAATCAGCGACATTATGTTTGCAAATGAACTTTCGTGGCGAAGTGAGCCCGAAACTCGTAAGGCACTTCTGAATATCTGGGAAGTTATGCAGGCATGCATTGATAAAGGTTGCAGCACTCAAGGTGTATTGCCAGGAAGCCTAAAAGTGCGTCGCCGCGCATATGATCTTCATCAAGCGCTGATAACACATGAGAATGATGATCCGATGAACATCATGGATTGGGTGAATCTCTTTGCCCTTGCAGTCAATGAAGAGAACGCAGATGGTGGCAGGATAGTTACTGCACCGACAAATGGTGCTGCTGGAATCATCCCAGCAGTGTTGCGCTATTACCGTGATTTTGTAAAAGATGCTGACGAAGAAGGCGTCATACGATTCTTGTTGACGGCTGGAGCAATTGGAATTGTCTACAAAGAAACCGCCAGTATCTCCGGAGCCGAAGTGGGCTGTCAAGGAGAGGTCGGCAGTGCTTGTTCTATGGCGGCAGCGGGGTTGGCTGAAGTGATTGGTGCAACACCAGAACAAGTCGAGAACGCTGCAGAAATTGCGATGGAACATAATCTTGGTCTCACGTGCGATCCGGTCGGTGGCTTAGTTCAGATTCCATGTATTGAACGGAACGCCATTGCGGCTGTGAAGGCTATTAACGCGGCACGAATGGCGCTACGTGGAGATGGCAAACATGTGGTGTCACTCGATAAGGTCATTAAGACTATGCGGGAAACTGGCGCAGACATGAAGGTTATTTATAAAGAAACCGCGCGTGGCGGTTTGGCGGTTAACGTCATTGAATGTTGACCAAGCGCTGCTGCAACGCTCACTAGAGGCAGTTATTCACTCAATGTCAGGCGAAATGCGAGCCGGACAAATTACGATGATGAATGAAATCTTCGAAGCCTTTGTCGAGTCGCGACATCTTGTAGTTCAGGCAGGTACAGGTACGGGAAAGTCAATTGCATATCTCATTCCAGCTATTCTCTATGCAATCCAAGAAGAAAAACCAGTTGTGATTAGCACATCCACACTTGCATTACAGCGACAACTTATCCGCAAGGACCTACCGGCATTAGTAAAAGTCTTAGAACCAATTTTAGGAAAAGTTCCACAGTTCGCTGTTGCAAAAGGTCGACACAATTACATTTGCAAATTGAAATTGAATTCTGTCGAGCCTGAGCCTGAAGCTGCAGCACTTTTCGAAACCTCAAATTCTCGTTTAGCCCGAGAGGTAAAGCGTGTGCGAACATGGGCATACCAGAGCGAAACTGGAGACCGCGAAGATCTTCAACCGGCGGCAGATTCTCGAGTTTGGAAAACAATGAGTGTGTCGGGGACAGAGTGCATAGGAGCAGCTCGATGCAGTTTCTCTGATGATTGTTTTGCTGAACTAGCGCGCGAACAGGCACGCTCCGCGGACATCATCGTTACCAATCACGCCATGCTCGTATTACATGCGCTTGAAGGTGTACCACTTCTCCCCGAATATTGCGCACTTGTTGTTGATGAAGGTCATGACTTAGTAGATCGCGTTACAAGTCAGGCAACGTCGGAGATTACACCTTCCATCGTTGAATCCGTGATCCGAAGAGTGAAGGAATTTGCCTCAGTTGCCTCACTTGTGAAGCTCGAAGAAGCTCGTGATGGACTCAGTCTCACTTTGGCTGATCTACAAAAGCCGTTTGCCCGTCAAATAGTCGTCGATATTCATAGCTACCCTGAGGCTCAGCACGCTTACTTGGTTGCCCTCTCACAATTGGTGAATGAAATCAAAATACTTGAAAGTGCAATTCGGGATATACAGACAGAGTTGAATGCGGAGGCGAGTCATTCGCTTGACGAAGAGGAAATTGCTCGACGAACCTATGCGAAGTCATCATTAAATGACCTTTGGAAAGCACTACGCCGATTGCTCTCGGCAACTGAAAATGATGTTGCGTGGTTAGAAGCCGCTAGTCACACGATCAAGATCGCTCCACTTGAAATCGCCGGCCTTTTAAGAGAAGACCTCTTCGGCGGTGTACCGGTTGTGATAACGAGTGCCACATTGAAAATAGGTGGGGACTTTCAACATGTCGCGCGAAGTATCGGGCTCGCGGCTCCCGCCGTCACAGACGAAGATTCGGTGGAGCAGAACGAATTGGACTGGAAAGCAATAGATGTTGGCACGCCGTTTTATGCCGCAGAGCAGGGGATGTTGTACGTGGCGGCAGATCTGCCTCCACCATCAAAGGATGGAATTCAAGATATCCAACTGGAACGTCTGTCAGATTTACTACAAGCAGCAGGTGGCAGAACCCTCGCGCTTTTTTCCTCGTGGCGAGCACTTGAACGTGCTGTGGAATATGTGGAAGAGAAGAAAGTATTTGAAAAATTAGGCACCAAACTGCTGGTGCAAAGACGAGGCGACATTGTTGCGGACTTAGTCACTCGGTTTGCTGATGATGTGGCAAGTACGTTGTTTGGAACAGTGTCGTTGTGGCAAGGGGTCGATGTTCCAGGTGAGTCTTGTAGCTTGGTGATAATTGATCGAATTCCTTTTCCGAGACCTGACGATCCGTTATTCGCCGCCCGCACGCGTCACATTGAACAACACGGTGGAAATGGATTTATGGAAGTGTCGGTGAATCGAGCAGCCCTTTTGATGGCACAAGGATCTGGACGATTAATTCGAAGTATGACTGATCAAGGAATGGTTGCGGTACTTGACTCACGCCTCGCGACTGCTCGCTATCGGGAATTCATATTGCGGTCGATGCCCGAGTTCACGCGTGTAGCAGACAAAGATAAAGCTTTAACATTCCTTGTCAGTATGAGGAATGCTTAGCCGATTTTTCGTAGCACTGTTGTGACGACACCAAGTATCTGGGCTTCATTTCCATCAATTGGTTCAAATTCAGGATTGTGTGGCATCAACCAAACTTGTGAACCTACTCGTTTGAATGTTTTGACTGTTGCCTCTTCATCGTTGATAAGTGCTGCAACAATTTCGCCATTATCCGCATTTGGTTGCGAACGAACTACAACAAAATCGCCATCTACAATTCCTGCGTTCATCATGGAATCACCTTTTACACGCAACATAAACAGTTGCCCATACCCAGTGAGTTGGCGGGGAAGTTGCAATACATCTTCAACTGATTCTTCTGCAATTACGCCAACACCTGCAGCAATTGTTCCCAAAAGTGGAATTGCGACTGTCGTATCGGCATGAGTGGATTGACTCGCGGCACTGTCCAACGCGTCACCATTGACATCTCTAAGCACCTCAATGCCGCGTGCTTGATTTGAACTACGTCGGATATATCCCATGCGTTCAAGTTCAGAAAGTTGGTAGGAGATACTTGAAACTGAAGCTAGCCCCGTTGCTTGGCCCAATTCCCGCACAGAAGGCGGAAACCCTCGATCCTGAACACTCTCGATTATGGTAGAGAGAATTGCTTTCTGCCTCTGGCTCAAGCCTTGAGCTGAGCCCAAATCATTCACGTCAGTCATCGTTCACCTATCTCTGTGTCAGACCCTCTCTGCAAGATAAGGGGTGTTGAGAGGGCGAGACTGCAGGGGAGTAGCGCCCTCTCAACCCGAACTCTAGTGGAAAGTCGAACAAATGTTCAAATTCTTCTTGCACGTGTCGGAAGTTTCTGCTAGATTTCGTACAAATGTTCTAAGAGAGGCGCAATGAGTACCACTTCCCCCACGACTCGCACTCGTGTAGTTCTAACTCGTCGAGGCAAAAGGTTGCTCCGAGTAGCACTTGTTCTCGCTGCATTCGTAGCTATTTTTGGCTTTGTAGCGCTTTCTCCATCCGTTGGAGCAATGAGTAATGATTTCGCGCCTAAGACCACCATAGTCGTGATTCAACAGGGTCAAACACTGTGGAATTTGGCGACTTCGACACAGCCTGAGCGAGATCCAAGAGATGTGGTTAGCGACATTTATGCCTTGAACAATCTTGAGTCTGGTAGCCAGATTTATGTTGGACAGGTATTGCACATTCCGGTTTCAAACTAGTTCGGCGTGTCGCTGAACAAACTATTGCAAAAAATATTTAAAAGCCCTAGTGTCACCCCCTACATCTAGTGGTAAGAAATGCGTTAAACCCCTACATAGTGTGGTTTTACACAATCTTTTCCACAGGTGATTGGCAAGAAAAGACCGATTTCTTCCAAAAACACAGTCGTTATCCACAAGGAGCACCATGTTTTGCCCATTCTGCAAGCATCCTGACTCACGTGTTATCGACTCGCGCACGAATGAAGATGGCGGTGCGATTCGCCGTCGACGTCAATGCCCTGAGTGCCAACGACGATTTACAACCGTTGAAACAACGTTACTTCTTATTGTCAAAAAGTCTGGTGTTGCCGAGCCATTCAGTCGTTCCAAAGTCATCAATGGTGTGCGAAAAGCCTGCCAAGGTAGACCTGTTAACGAAGACGATCTAGCAGTTCTGGCGCAACGCGTTGAAGATACTTTGCGCGCAAGCGGCGCAGCCGAAATTCCAGCCCACGAAGTCGGGTTGGCTGTACTTCCTCACCTACGAGAACTCGATGAAGTTGCGTATTTGCGTTTCGCATCTGTGTATCGATCTTTTGAAAGTTTAGAAGACTTCGAAGGAGAAATTGCTGTGCTAAGAGCAAATCACAATCTATCGACGAAAACCGCAACATCAAAATAGCTTCCCAAAACACTTCCCACTGAATCAATGAAGGAGAGAACACCGATGACCGAAACGGTGAATGGAGCAGAAGGCTCCACAAAAAAGAAGTCCAAGAACGGACTGAATCTACAAAGAGTATGGAGTACGCCTGGTGTACATCCATATGATGAAGTGACGTGGGAGCGACGAGACGTTGTTCAGACCAACTGGAAAACAGGCGAAACTGTTTTCGAGCAAAGAGGCGTGGAGTTTCCAGACTTCTGGTCAGTCAATGCATCAACAATCGTTACAACAAAATACTTTCGCGGCGCTGTGGGGAGCGAAACCCGCGAATGGAGTCTGAAGCAACTCATTGATCGCGTCGTGTTGACTTACACCAAAGCGGGACGAGATTTTGGTTACTTCCAAACAGAGACAGAAGCAGAAATTTTTGAACATGAATTAACCTACATGCTTCTGCACCAAGTCTTTGCATTCAATTCGCCTGTGTGGTTCAACGTTGGTACCTCTTCACCACAACAAGTGAGCGCATGTTTCATTTTGAGTGTTGATGACACGATGGATTCCATTTTGAATTGGTACCGAGAAGAAGGATTAATCTTCAAAGGTGGTTCAGGTGCAGGTCTCAACCTGAGCCGAATTCGCTCTGCGAAAGAATTGCTCTCTTCTGGCGGAACAGCATCTGGCCCTGTTTCATTCATGCGTGGTGCGGATGCTTCAGCTGGAACTATTAAGTCTGGTGGCGCAACTCGACGTGCGGCGAAGATGGTGGTACTTGATGTAGATCATCCGGACATCGAGGAATTCATTGAAACAAAGGTTCGCGAAGAGGAAAAGATCCGCGTACTGCGTGACGCTGGATTCGACATGGATCTCGGTGGTAAAGACATCATGAGCGTCCAATACCAAAATGCGAACAATTCCGTGCGCGTCAGCGACGAATTCATGAAGGCTGTCGAAAATGGCACTGAGTTTGGATTGCGTGCTCGAGCAACAGGTGAAGTAATTGAAACTATCGACGCAAAAGCACTCTTCACCAAGATGTGCGAAGCAGCGTGGGCTTGTGCCGATCCTGGTATTCAGTATGACGGTACGATCAATGACTGGCACACAAACCCAGAGACCGGAAGAATTACAGCATCAAATCCTTGCTCTGAATACATGTCATTAGACAATTCGTCCTGCAACTTGGCGTCCTTGAATCTCTTGAAGTTTTTGAAGGACGACGGTTCTTTCGATTCTGTTAAGTTCGCGCAATCTGTAGAAATGATTATCACGGCGATGGATATTTCAATCTGTTTCGCAGATTTTCCAACCGAACCGATCGGGGATACCACCCGTAAATATCGACAACTTGGTATTGGTTATGCGAATCTTGGAGCATTGTTAATGGCGACTGGATTGCCATATGACTCTGATGGTGGGCGTGCCCTCGCAGCTTCAATCACTTCGCTTATGACGGGAACGGCCTACAAGCGATCCGCAGAAATTGCAGGTGTAGTCGGTGCGTATGAAGGCTATGCTAGAAATGCATCAGCACATCAGCGAGTTATGCGAAAGCACGCGGCTGCAAATGATTCATTGAAAGCCGTAAGCACACTTGATGAAAGTGTTGCTAAGTTAGCCGGCAAAATGTGGACTGAAGGTAACAAGATTGGCGAAGTTAACGGCTGGCGCAATGCTCAAGCATCCGTGTTAGCACCAACTGGCACTATCGGTTTCATGATGGATTGTGACACCACTGGTATCGAACCCGACTTTTCACTGGTGAAGTTCAAGAAACTTGTTGGTGGCGGTTCGATGCAAATTGTCAACCAAACAATTCCTTTCGCCCTTCAGAAACTTGGCTACAACGAAGAAACGATTGAAGCAATTATTGAGTACATCTCAAATAATGGCCACGTCGTGGATGCACCAGGTTTGAAGCCTGAACATTACGCAATTTTTGATTGCGCAATGGGTGAACGAGCCATTACACCAATGGGTCACGTTCGCATGATGTCAGCCTGCCAACCATTCCTCTCAGGAGCTATTTCGAAGACAGTCAATATGCCAGAAACAGCCACTGTCGAAGAGGTCGAGGAGATTTATTTCCAGGCTTGGAAGATGGGTGTGAAAGCACTTGCGATTTATCGAGACAACTGCAAAGTTGGTCAGCCACTTTCAGATGCGAAGGCAAAGAAAACAGAAACTCCAGTAGCAGCGACTGTACTTTCACAACCTTCACGTCGCAGAATGCCAAAGAAACGCAGTTCGCAAACTGTCTCATTTTCGGTAGGTGGCGCTGAAGGGTATCTCACAGCAAGTTCATTCGAAACAGGAGAACTTGGCGAGGTGTTCTTGAAACTCGGCAAGCAGGGTTCGACCTTGGCTGGTGTAATGGATGCATTCTCAATCGCTATATCTATTGCCCTTCAGTACGGCGTTCCATTGGAAGCATTCGTTACGAAGTTTACGAATATGCGATTTGAGCCAGCTGGAATGACAGATGATGCGGATATTCGTATGGCCCAATCCATGATGGATTACATCTTCCGTCGACTTGCTCTGGATTACCTGCCATTTGAGAAGCGAGCAGCGCTTGGCATTTTCAGTGCCGAGGAACGAGCAGCGCAAGTCGCTGGGTACGACACGCCACTTGCTTCACCACAAGAAATTGTGGCTGAGGTTGCAACAATTCTGGATGCTGCTGAGACTCACACATCAGTTCCAGTCGAAATTCGAACCGAAAATGCCCATTCATCGGCAGAGCTTTTGGAAGCAATCACCGGTAAAGCAAGTGATGCGCCACTATGCATGACCTGTGGAATCAAAATGCGTCCGTCCGGATCGTGCTACGCCTGCGAAGGTTGCGGCAATACCAGCGGTTGCAGTTAATGAGTAGAACATACGAGGGAGAGCAAGCGCTCTCCCTCGTATGTTTTTATGCTCGCTTTAATTGAATCCACGCACGACTTGCTACTTGAAGCCGTTTGAACGTTGAAACTTTTGCTCTTTTCGTGAAAACATCAAAATTATTGCGACTCACTTCATCAACAATCGCACAGTACAGAATTCTTGCCGCTTCAATACACGGGCGACTTGTTGGGTGAAGCAATGTGATACCCGGTTTCGATTCTTGTTCAAGGCGTTTCACTCGTGCAATTTGAAAGGCTAAGGCCGACTTGAGTTCTGGCGTGACCACGCGCGCCTCTAACATCGGCTCATCGACACCAAAATTTCTTAATTCCGCCATTGGAAGGTAAACCCGTCCACGCTCAAGATCTTCACCAACATCGCGGATGAAGTTGGCAAGTTGAAAAGCTATACCAAGTTTTTGTGCATAGTCATAAGCCCCATCATCACTTGGTTCAAGGATGGGAACCATCTGTAGTCCAATGACAGCAGCCGACCCATACACATATTCGTAGAGATCCTCATACGTTTCGTAACGGGTGACCGTGAGATCCATCTTCATCGAATGAATAAATGCATGGAAGTGTTCAATGGGAATATTCCAACGTTGGATAGTGTCTATCGTTGCTCTCGTGACCGGGTCAGATGAGTACCCTGATTCAACTTCACTGAAGAATTGGGCACTCCACGTATCAAGCCACTCGGCTTTCTCTTGTTGAGTTAGAGTCGAGGCAAGATTGTCAACAATCTCGTCTGCGTAACGAGCAAATCCATACAGCGCATGCACATATGGTCGCTTGTGTTTTGGAAGCAGTAAGGTAGCCAAGTAATACGTTTTTCCATGCTGAGCATTGAGCTTTTTACACAGTTGGTACGACTCTTGCAGAACTGGATCTGTAATGCCAGCCGCCCGTAGCTCGGATGTGCTCATGGATTACCTGGACCAAAGTGGGCCACAAGCCCTCGTACTCGTTTGCTGGTCAGGAACGTAAGTGCCATAACAACGATGACTGCGGATACCGCAATAAAGTCACCTAAACTTAAGTTGAAGTCACGGGCCACTTCAACTTCAATAGTTGAATATGCGACGAGAAATACTGTGGCGAAGACAACGAGTCGAAGATGCAAGACATTCCTTATCCCTATGGGTGCAATCAATAGTAGTACCCAAAGGACATACCAAGGCTGGATCACTGGGGATGCGAGAACGACGAGCGCAAAAATATAGGCGCCTATTCGCACGATGTTCTCGGCCCGGGTCGTAATTAGATAGGTTGCTACGAGAAGAAGTGCGATACCCAGGGCAAAGAGACGCACGAGCATCAGAACTCCTTGCGCACTTGCTATGCCGAGCGTTTCAAAGATTAAGCCAAGAACATATCCAAGGGTGCTACTTGGCGAAAGCAGTGTGAGTACCTCGCCCGGTGCCACTAATGCTTGAATCCATTCAAGGCCGTAGGCAGAAAAATAGCCAATCAACCACATTGCGCCGATGGTTCCAACTAATGCAAGTGTCCAGCGAGTAAATTTCTTGATGAGTGAAAGGTCTCTCTCCAATACGACAACAGCTAGAGCAATCAGGGCTATTGGTTTTACGAGAGCAGCGCAGAGAACAAATATGACTGCTACAACAAATCGTTTCTTCACCGCAAAATAAAAGCCCCAAATCAGGAAAGCGAGCATCAAGCTGTCGTTATGTGCTGCACCAATTAGGTGAAAGAGGGTCAAGGGATTAAGCAGTGATAGCCATAACGACAAGGACGTTGAAACCCCAAAGTGTTGCGCAAGTTTTATTATCCCAAAAGTCATCAGGATGAGAGCAAGTAACGAAGCTATTCGAAAGAGGACAAGCGACCAAAATGGCGAATCGGGAGTCAAGAAAACAATCAGCGCTTCGATGCCAATCCAGATTTGGCCGTAAGGCGTTGGTGTTGTTGCCCACAGTGGATCCACTCCCAAGTGAAACCATCCAGGAACACGTGACACGCCCTCGTTGTAGGGGTTAAAACCTGCGAGTACAAGTCTGCCTTGCGCGATATAGGAGTAAACGTCGCGAGAGAAAATAGCTGGCGCAAACAGTAAGGGGGTGCTCCAGACAAAAAATAGTTGCCACTGAAGTCGAGCGTTCTCGAAACCCTTGCGAATGTTTGACCCCAATACAAGCCATTGACTTAACAGAATACCGGTTGCAATTACTATGGAAATTCGACCAAGCAGAATTCCCGCCTGCGAATTTCGTGCAAAACCCAGCAGGGGATTGACATTGGTATCAAAGAGCGGAGGCAACCAGCCCAGCGCAAGTGATGCGTATCCTAAAAGCGTTGCCCCTAGGGCGCTATAAAGAAAATGCTTGTAGTGAGGGTTAGCGCCAAGCGCGAGAGACATATGTTTCGTCTTTTCCTACGATGCGCTCTGCGGCTAGCCTGCCGGAAATCAGCACCATGGGCACACCAACGCCAGGTTGAGTACCTGAACCTGTGAAGACAACATTTTCACCCCACAAATTTCCTGGCCTGAACGGCCCGGTTTGCAGAAATGTATGAGCCGCCGCAAATGGTGCACCTCGTTCCATTCCACGCTGTTCCCACTCAAGCGGGGTAGTGATGTGTTCAACTTCAATGCTCGCGGTGAGGTTCTTGTATCCACGTTCTTCAAGGGTTGCTAAAACTTCATCCCGGTATCTACTCGTTTCGGTTTTCCAATTAATGTCACTATCCAAATTAGGTGTTGGAAAAAGGATATAGTAAATGTTTTTTCCATCTGGGGCTAAGGATGGATCTGAGCTTGTTGGGTTTGTGACAAGTATTGATGGGTCGCTCATCAAGGTTCGTTTCTTAATAAGGTCATCAAAGACCCCTGACCAACTCTTGCCAAAGTGAATGTTGTGATGCGCGATTTGGCTGTAATGCTGATTACTTCCGACGAGCATTAAAAAGCACGACGGCGAATATTTCAATCGCTTGACGTGCAGAGGCTCAATTCCAAGTAAATCTTTGTAGGCAACAGGAAGGTCAGGATTCAGAACGAACGCATCTGCTTCAAATCTGTCGCCAGTCTTGGTGATTGCAGCCTTTGCTTCACTTCCGTTGTGTTCGATGTGGCTGACTTCCATGTTGTAATGGATTTTGACACCGTGCTTTTCGAGGGCCGCAGCCATGGCTCGCGGAACCGCATGCATCCCACCTTCTGGGAAATACACGCCAGCAACTGAGTCCATATAAGCAATCACTGCATAGATAGCCAACGCTTCGTAGGGTGAAAGTCCTGCATACATAGCTTGAAACGAATAAATTCTCTGTGTTCGTGGATCTTTCAAAAACTCGGAAACCTTTGGAGCAAGTTTTCGAAACCCACCAATTGACAGTAATCTCATGAAATTTGGGTTCAACAAGTCAAAAGGAGTGTCGATGTTACGATCAATAAAGTCTTTCATCTCAAGTCGGTATAGCTCGGCGACAAAATCAACATAGCGACGATACCCATCAGCTTCTGACCGCGAGATCAC
>JAURLB010000006.1 GCA_030831445.1 Candidatus Nanopelagicales bacterium
CTATAACTGATGGAATCATCAACTTACAGGTCCATGATTTGCGGGATGCGAGCGATGACAAACACAAGAGTGTGGATGACACCCCATATGGCGGTGGCCCAGGTATGGTCATGCTGGCAGAGCCATGGGGAAGAACCCTTGATGCTGTAGTGAATGAACAGACTGTGATTGTGATTCCCTCGCCAAGCGGAAAACTTCTGACGCAAAAAATGTTGAATGAGTTCTCGAAAGCCTCACACATTGTCTTGGCATGTGGGAGATACGAGGGGATCGATCAGCGAGTAATTGACCACTACCGGCAACACCATCAGGTCGTGGAGGTGTCACTGGGTGACTATGTTGTAGCGGGGGGTGAAGTTGCGGCACTTGTCTTACTTGAAGGGATTTCACGATTGTTGCCAGGAGTTGTGGGAAATCCTGAGTCAATCACAGAAGATTCTTTCGGTGAGGATTTGGTCGGAATGCTCGAGTGGCCCTCATATACGAAACCTCAAGTCTGGCGGGGGTTGGAAGTGCCAGCGGTGTTATTGAGCGGAAACCACGCAGAAATTGCCCAGTGGAGACGGGCTCAAAGCGAAGCCAAGACCAAAGAGAACCGCCCCGATTTGGGCTAATTTCTGAAATATGACACACTTTGCCATCATCTGCCACAGAGGATGAAAAGAAACCAAGTCCGCTTGAGTTCTGTGGCTTCAAGCGAGGAGACAGCAAAATGCAAACTCTAGACAGCCTGACAGAAGGCGCACTTCGTACCGATCATCCGGATTTTCGTCCAGGTGACACACTAAAAGTTCACGTTCGAGTTGTTGAAGGTAATCGCTCGCGTATTCAGATTTTTCAAGGTGTGGTAATTGCTCGCAATGGTGGCGGAATTGGTGAAACATTCACAGTTCGCAAAGTTTCATTCGGTGTAGGGGTTGAGCGTAAGTTCCCACTGCATACTCCAATCGTGGAAAAGATTGAAGTTGTAACCAAGGGTGATGTCCGCCGAGCCAAACTTTATTACCTCAGAGAATTACGTGGTAAGAAAGCGAAAATCAAGGAGTTGCGCGAAAACGCATAAGCTCACATGAAGTGGCTTTGGCGCATCGGCGCAGTTGTTCTTTCTCTCGGTATCGCACAGATATTTGTTTATTCAACGTATATTGTTGAAAACACGTCAATGCTCCCCGCGTTCCGCGATGGTGACATCGTCGTCGTTTCTAAATTGAGTGATATTGAGCGCGGCGACGTTGTTGTGGTGAACGCCCAACGAGGTTTCTATACGAGTAATCAAGTTGAATTTGTCATCAAGCGTGTGATTGCCTTGGGCGAGGATCGAATCGCGTGTTGCAACCCCGAAGGTCTTCTTATGCTCAATGGCAAACCATTGAGCGAGAGTTACATAAAAGGTAAACCGAGTGACATTTCATTCGATGTCACGTTACCTCCCGATACCGTTTGGCTCATGGGAGACAATCGCTTGAACTCACTTGACAGTAGAGATTTATTGGGGTTGCCAGGTGGGGGAGCCGTTTCAACTCAACACATCATCGGTGAAGTAGTGTGGGTGCTGTGGAGGAGCTAAACACTGAGGCAGACACAGTTGAATCTTCAGAATCTGCACCAACGCAAAAAATGTCTCTTCTGAAGCAAGTTCTTCACTGGCTTCGAGAAACCATGTTTGTTGTTGTGCTTGCAATCGCACTCTCTGTCATACTGCGAACTTTCTTCTTCCAAGCGTTTTATGTGCCATCGGAATCAATGATGCAAACGCTGCAGCTCAACGATCGAATTTTGGTTTCGAAACTCAGTTACACATTTGGTGACATACATAGGGGAGACGTCATCGTATTTACTGACCCAGGTGGCTGGCTTGATAAGCCAACAAAACAACAAGGTCTTCGAGGCAAGATCACCGAAATTTTCACATTTGTTGGATTATTGCCTGCAAATTCTGGAACGGATCTCGTGAAACGAGTGATAGGGATTCCTGGCGATAGAGTCCAATGTTGCACGGACAATGGCCGCATCTCTGTGAATGGTGTCGAAATCAACGAAAAGGAATATGTCAACGGCGATACAAATCAGGTCGTCTTTGACATAACTGTTCCTGAAGGCCGGCTGTTTGTGATGGGTGATAACCGCGGGTCATCAAGTGACTCTCGATTTCATTTAACTGACGTTTCGGGAACGATTCCGATGGATAATGTGGTTGGTCAAGTTGTGATGCGCGTGTGGCCATTGGACCGGTTTTCTACCATGATTGCACCAACTATTTTTGCAATTTTAGGTGACTGATGAGTGTTCATCTGAAAATTGAACACGAAATTCTCAAGAATCACACTTATGTAGCAGGCGTTGATGAAGTTGGACGCGGAGCATTTGCTGGCCCAGTAGTCGTGGGAATTTGTGTGGTTAGCAAAGAGACAAAACTTCCCCCAGATGGCCTCAATGACAGCAAGTTATTGAAACCTACGGTACGAGAGGCATTGCAGATACCAATTGAACAGTGGTCAGTGGCAAGCACTATTGGCGAGGCTTCCGCGGCTGAGATTGATGAGTGGGGTTTATCAAGAGCCCTCTTCATGGCTTTCGTGCGTGGACTGAAGAAACTTGAGATAGCGCCAACAGCAGTGTTGCTAGACGGAAAACACGACTGGATTTCTGCTCATAGCAAAGACTTGTTCTCACCTTTGGAAACATCTTTAGCGGTGACCACTCAGATAAAGGCTGATACCCAAGCTGCAAGTGTTGCAGCGGCGAGTGTTGTAGCCAAAAATTATCGCGATCGATACATGATGATGCTTGAACATGAATTACCAGGATATGGATTTGCTATGAATGTCGGGTATGGAACGCCGCAGCACAAAAAAGCGATTGAATCGCTCGGGTTAAGTTATCAACATAGAAAGTCTTGGGATTTGTCCACAGGCTGATTCAGATCATATTTTTTGGTGGCAATACCGTGGCATTCTCGTTGAATGGATGATGAAACGGCACGTGCACTTATTAGTGCGCTAGGTGAGCCGAACGAACGAAGAATTCACGAATTACTCACGCAGTATCAACCAGCCGAGATTGTGAAACTTCCGTTTTTCACTGCAAGAATGCGGGGCATTGAAAAGAACATTCACAGAATGCTTGAATGTGCCAGAAATCACTACACCTGGATAACTCCACATAGTGACTCTTGGCCCATGCAAATCTCACGCTTAATGTATGAACAACCAGTTGGTTTATGGTTGTCGGGAAATACAAAGATGTTACAGCGCGTTCAAATTGCAATTGTTGGATCTCGCAATTGCAGTACATATGGAACTACAGTTGCGATGAGATTTGCACAAGA
>JAURLB010000062.1 GCA_030831445.1 Candidatus Nanopelagicales bacterium
AGCGAAGAACCGACCAGGAATACCCTCAACAACTGTGTTGAGTTTATTCACAGTGTCGTTGTAATACTGTCTCGCAAAAGCCACTTTGTTTTCGGTAGCAGCAAGTTCTTCTTGAAGCTGGATGAAGTTTGCAGATGCTTTCAGGTCTGGATACGCCTCACTGACGGCCAACAGCCCGCGCAACGCTTGCGTCAACATTCCATCAGCTTGAGAAACATCCTGTACACCTTGAGCAGCAGTGCTCGCCGAACGCGCAAGCATTACTCTCTCAAGAGCTTCCTTTTCATGGGAAGCATAGCCTTTTACAGTTTCCACGAGGTTTGGGATGAGATCAGCACGACGGCGCAACTGAACTTCAATTTGAGCGAACGCCTCCGAAACAGTGTTGTTCAGGCGAACGAGTTGGTTGAACTGACCAATGGCAAATGCGCCAATGAGCACGATGACTGCAATAACAATTACGGTTTCCATGGCTTCAACCTACCTCAGAAAGTGAATTCAAGTACTTTCTTGTCCTTATTGACCGATTGGCCAACCCAGATTGACCATATTTTCGAGTGATCCTGCATCCAAAACCTCAAAGCCCTTTGAGCGCATTAAGTCTGCGGCAATCGCCGATCGTCGACCACTTCGGCAATAGACCAAATAGGTCGCATCCTTGTCTAGGGACTCTAGACTCGCTTCAAACGTGCCACTTTCGACATCTAGATTCAAGGATCCCTCAACATGGCTCTCGGTAAATTCGGCTACGGTACGAACATCAATCACGACATCAATTTCGTCGTTACTTGGTGTCAGATTCTCAGAACTACTGCTGCAACCTGCGAGCATGACAAGGGCAGCTATCGCGGCGACAAACATTTTTCTCATGGATAAAGAATACACTCACGTTAATGGCATCTCGTAGACCACTTGGGTAAAGATTTTGCGCGCTCTTCTTGAAAGACGCATCCATTGTTCCAATATGTTTGCTGAATTTTCTTCATGCAATAGGTAAGCGATAATCTTCAACGTCAGAGATTGACTTGGCAGCACGTCACTATCTTTACTGTCTACCAGATACAGATAGTTTCGAATCGTTGCAGCAAGTAGCCATGCTCGTTTGCAATCTACCACATCACTCTCACTCAGCCCTATGACTTTTGTTAACTGCTCAAGCACAGTAATCGTTGAAGTTGACTTGAGATCTGGAAAATCATGCGCGAAGTTCAATTGCACGAACTGTACGAGCCATTCAATATCAGATAGTCCGCCTGGACCTAACTTGAGATGAAACTTAGGATCTATTCCACGCGGTAGTCGTTCTGACTCAACTCGTGCCTTCATAGTTCTGATGTCGCGAAGTTCAATCTCACTTAAACCATGTTCAGGGAACCTAAGCGGCGCAATGAGGTTGAGAAAATCCTGCCCGAGAATTGAATTACCCGCGACACAACGTGCGCGCAAGAGCGCTTGGCTTTCCCACGTCAGCGACCACTTCTCGTAATACTCGCGGTAGGACGAAAGAGTGCGTGCGATTGGCCCATTTTTTCCTTCTGGACGAAGGTCGAAATCAATCTTGAGAGTCGGACCAACTGCAGGCGTCGCAAACGTGCGTTGCAACGTAGAAGCAAAGTCAAAAGCGTATGCACTTTCACTCTCCACCTCGCCTGTTCCTTCGAAGACAATCATGACATCGGCATCACTTGAGTAAGCCATCTCACTTCCACCATAGCGTCCAAGGCCGATAATTGATATCTCCACGTTCGGCCCGGGATGAAATTCAAGGTAGCTCTGATAGGCACTTTCTAATGCAGCATCTGTTAATTCACTAAGTGCCTGCAGGACAATTTCAGTAGTAATGACCTGAAATACATCTGCAGTGGCTATTCGAATCAACTCTCGTTGCCTAATCCTTCGAATAGCCTCAACTCCAGCGGCAAAATCGCGTTGGCGTAGTGCTGTTTGTTGCATCTCAAGTATCAAAGCTGACTTTTCTCGCGGGAAAAGTTGATCGTCTGAGCCAAGCACGCTCATAGCCTCGGGAGTTCTTTCTAGCATTGAAGCAATGAATGGACTCACACACAAAAGTCGCGCAAGTCGTTGCAAAACAAGGGACTCATCGCGAAGCAACCTCAAATACCACGGAGTTTCGCCCATCGATTCACTGAGATTTCTAAATCGAAGCAAACCTCCATCAGGATTTGGTGTGTCAGCCATCCAAGCGAGGACTACAGGCAAAAGATTTCGTTGAATAATTGCCCTACGCGAGACTCCAGAAGTTAGGAATTGAATGTGACGGATGGCGGCCTCAGGGTCTTGAAAACCCAAGGCTGCAAGTCGGGTGATTGCCGCATCTAGACTCATTCGTACAACGTCGCTGTCTGCGCGTGCAACCGCCTGCAAAAGTGGTTTGTAAAAAAGTTTCTCGTGCAATCGCCTGGCTTCATATCGATACTGATGAAGACTCTTCAAAAGCCCGTCCGCCGCTTCAGCCTTGAATCCGAGCAATCGCCCCAAGCGCCGAAGATCCGCTTGGGATTCTGGTAGCAGGTGAGTTCGTTGCATTTCAAACATCTGAATTCGATGTTCTAACTGACGCTCAAAAATATATGTTGCCCTCAGCGTCTCTGCATCTTCTCGTCCAACATATCCCCAACGTGTCAAGCAATCCAATGCCACGAGTGTGTTTGAACTTCGAATTGCCTCATCAGTTTTGCCATGCACAAGTTGGAGTAACTGAATTGCAAATTCAATGTCACGAAGTCCACCAACACCTAGTTTGAGTTCTCGTTCAGTATGCATGGCAGGTATGTTTTCAATCACTCGTTTGCGCATCGATTGAACATCGCTAACGAAATTCTCCCTTTCGGCCGCTCGCCAGATGAATGGTTGAACCATTGCTACAAATGATTCTCCGACGTGTCGGTCCCCGGCCATAGGTCTAGCCTTAAGAAGAGACTGATATTCCCAAGTTTCAGCCCATCGCTCATAATAATTTTTGTAACTGGAAACAGTCCGTACGAGTGCACCATCTTTACCTTCGGGACGGAGATTTGCATCAATCTGCCAGAGCGGCAATTCCATCTGGGGTGACGACACAATGTGCATCACCATTTGGGCTATAAGGGTGGACTCGCGTAATACTCGACTGAGATGTTCTTCCGCTACATCATCAACGACAAACAGCACATCGACATCGCTAATGTAATTGAGTTCTCTACCACCAGTCTTACCCATGGCGATGAGTGAAAGACTGCAATCTGCGCTCGGTTGCACTTCGCGAACCGCAACAACTAACGCAGCCTCAAGTGTTGCATCAGCGAGGTCACTCAATCGCAGTGCGGTGGTTTCAAAGCTTGCCTCACCTAGCAAGTCGGCAAGCGCAATCTTCAAGAGTTCGATTCGATATTGTTTGCGCAACCTATTGCTTGCATCTGATAACGACTGCGCATCGCTCTGACTATTAAGGGCTATTGCTGCGCTGAGCGCTTGTCCGAAGTTCCAGGTAATCTCTTCTGTGCGCAGTATTTCCATCGATTCAATCGGATTTTGAATGCAAAACACGGAGAGCGCTTTACTGACTCCCGCGAGTTGAAGCCATCTGTGTCGAGCACCTGGCAATTGAAAAAAGTCACCTAAAGTTGCGTTTGCCACAAGTTGAGCGGTCTGCTGCAACACAAGGTCAACATCTGCTGTCAAAGATAGTTCGGCAATGAGTTCTTCTAGGTCAAAGATGTCTCGCAACTTGTCGAGAATTTCTACAGATTCATCTAAATTCGCAGACCCTAGGGCAACAAGATGCGAACGCAGCACCTGCACGGAGAGTGATTCAGAGTTCACGGCATCTGACTACAGAATGGGAAGATGCTTTGCAAGTTCAAGTGGAGTCACTT
Organism: Candidatus Nanopelagicales bacterium; assembly: GCA_030831445.1. Classification (GTDB taxonomy): domain Bacteria; phylum Actinomycetota; class Actinomycetes; order S36-B12; family UBA5976; genus JAFMIT01. The sequence goes on from JAURLB010000062.1 coordinate 3,876, forward strand.
GTTTTCGATACTCATCCCATTCGGCACGTTTGTTTCGCAAAAAGAAGTCAAAGACGTGCTCTCCTAGAGTTTCAGCAACAAGTTCAGATTCTTCCATCGCTGAGATTGCCGAACTTAAACTTGTTGGAAGAGGGCGAATACCAAGGGCTGTTCTTTCAATGTCCGTCAAAGACCACACATTGTCTTCAGCCTCAGCCGGTAATGGGTAGTCGTTTTCGATTCCTTTCAGCCCGGCTGAAAGCAGCACTGCAAATGCAAGATAGGGATTCGTTGCACTATCGAGAGATCGAATTTCAATTCGAGAACTGTTGCCTTTGCCGGGCTTGTACATTGGCACACGAATCAGTGCTGATCGATTGTTATGTCCCCAACAAACGTGAGCAGGCGCTTCTCCCCCGCCAGCAAGTCGCTTATAGGAATTCACCCACTGATTCAAGACCGCGGTGATTTCGGGAGCATGATGCAAGATGCCAGCAACAAACGCTTTACCTACTTTGCTGAGCTGGAAAGCTGCACCTGGTTCATAGAATGCGTTTTTATCTCCTTCGAAGAGGGACATATGCGTGTGCATGCCTGAACCTGGATATTGCGTAAATGGTTTCGGCATGAATGATGCATACAACCCCTGTTGCAGAGCCACTTCTTTAACAACAGTTCTGAAGGTCATAATGTTGTCGGCAGTTGTTAACGCATCTGCATAACGCAAATCGATTTCTTGCTGTCCTGGCGCTCCTTCATGATGGGAAAATTCGACGCTAATGCCCATTGCTTCTAACATCGTAATCGCAGAGCGTCGAAAGTCGTGCCCTTTACCACTTGGGGAATGATCAAAATAGCCAACCGAGTCAATTGGCTCAGGTGCTACACCTGATGGAGGCAACTCTTTAAATAAGAAGAATTCAATTTCTGGGTGCGTATAAAACGTGAAGCCTAAATCCGCAGCTTTCGATAGGGCACGCTTTAGGACAAAGCGAGGATCAGCATAAGAATTAGAACCATCGGGCATGTGAATGTCGCAAAACATACGCGCCACAGAATTTGTGTCTCCACGCCAGGGCAAGACTTGAAACGTTGAAGGGTCCGGTTTAGCCAACATGTCCGATTCGTGCACGCGAGCAAATCCTTCAATTGCTGAGCCATCAAAGCCGATGCCTTCTTCAAATGCGCCTTCGAGTTCTGCAGGTGCAATAGCTACTGACTTCAAGGTGCCTAGAACATCAGTAAACCAAAGGCGAATGAAGCGGATATCGCGCTCCTCAATCGTGCGCAATACGAATTCTGTTTGTTTGTCCATGGGTGCAGTGTGCCCTTCGAATGTTACAAATATGTGTCAAGTTTCACCGCTACGCTTGGAGTATGCCCCAACTGCGCTTAGCGCTCGCTCAGGTCAACTCAACGGTCGGAGACCTTGAAGGTAACCTCACAATTGCGCTTGATGCCTGCAAGCAGGCTGCAGTCGCTGGCGCGCACATCATTGCCTTTCCCGAAATGATGTTGACTGGATATCCCGTTGAAGATCTGGTGAACCGCCCCACGTTCCAACAAGCGAGTGAACATGCACTTGAGCGATTCAACTCACAACTTGCAGACCAAGGGCTTGCCGATCTTGTCGTTGTCATTGGTCATCTCTCAGCCAGCGGGTATCGCCCACTGAACTCGCTCACGGTATTACACAAATCAGAATATGTTGTGCGCTACGACAAACACCAATTACCAAACTACGGCGTCTTTGACGAGCACCGAAATTTCACAGCAGGAACGAGTCCTGCAATTATTCGAGTTGGTGGCATAGATATTGCACTGGCAATCTGTGAAGATATGTGGCAGGACGAAGCTCCACTAGATACGTATGCCAACGCCAACGTCGGATTGCTTCTGGTAGCAAATGGTTCCCCGTTCGAAATATCGAAAACAGATGTTCGATATGAACTTGCCCGAAAGCAAGCCGCCCGACTCAATGCCAGCGTTGCCTATATCAATCTTGTTGGTGGACAAGATGAACTTGTTTTTGACGGCGGATCGTTTGTAATTAATGAACACGGTGCGCTCATTGCACGAGCTCCACTCTTTCAAACAGGCATCATGATGGTAGATCTTGATCTCAAAGCTGCTGAAGTCTCAGCACAACTTCCGGACTACCTCTCAGTCATCTCGGCGTGGCCTGCACAGCCGTATCAACCTGCCCCACTCCATGTGGCACCAACGCAAACGCAACTTGAATCTGTCTATCAGGCACTCGTGCTCAGCCTTAAAGATTATGTATCAAAAAATGGTTTCACGAATGTGCTACTTGGAGTGTCGGGCGGAATAGATTCAGCACTTGTCGCAACTATCGCTTCAGATGCACTTGGATCAACCCATGTCTTTGGCATTTCGATGCCCTCGAAATTCTCCAGTGAGCATTCAAAAGATGATGCATTGGCATTAATGAATAATCTCGGCGCACACTTCGAAACGATTGATATCCAACCTATGGTTGACAAGTTCGAACAAGTACTTGGGCTCGATGGTGTCGCCTATGAAAATATTCAAGCCAGGGTACGAGGAATGATCTTGATGTCACTGTCAAACAAGTCAGGCCAACTTGTACTCGCGACAGGCAATAAGAGCGAACTTGCGGTGGGTTACTCAACTATCTACGGGGATGCTGTTGGAGGATTCGCGCCAATCAAAGACATAGCAAAAACGATGGTGTGGCAGCTGGCTGAATATCGAAACGAACTTGCCCGAAAGCAAGGTCAGGTTGCGCCAATTCCGCAGAGCTCCATCACGAAGTCTCCGAGTGCGGAATTGAGAGAGGGACAGAAAGATACGGATAGTTTGCCCGACTATCCCCTCTTGGATGCAATTCTCAAACAATACGTTGAAGAAGATATTGAAGGAGACTCACTTCTCAATCAGTTTGACGCCGCAGTTGTGCGGAGAGTTTTACATATGGTGGATCGGGCTGAATATAAACGTCGACAGTATCCGCCTGGCACCAAAATCTCTAGCCGTGCCTTTGGTCGTGACCGCAGACTTCCAATAACAAGTCATTGGCGTGACGCGTAGGCGTTTTGCGAATTCACTATTGCCTGCAAGACTATGCCTGTCCGGGTACCCATTGGGACTCGAGAAGGAGAATCTATGTCGCTCTATCCTGCTGACAATTTTGAGAAACGTTTAACCGTTCAGGACTTTTCGCCAAAACCTTCCACACCGTGGCCCGTGCTGACTGCATACGATGCCTGGTCAGCAAAAATCTTTGATGATGCAGGTATCCCAATGCTTTTGGTTGGCGATTCAGCAGCGATGGTGATGCTCGGTCAAAGCAACACACTCGCGATTGAGGTGGAAGAAATGATTCCTATGATTCGAGCTGTAGTAGGGGCAACAAAACGTGCATTTGTCGTAGCAGACTTACCGTTTGGTACCTATCAAGAAAATCCACAGCAAGCAGTATCGACCTCACTTCACATCATCAAACAAACAGGTGCTCATGCAGTGAAGTTAGAGGGTGGCATAAGAATGCAAGAGCAAATTCGCCATCTTGTCGATATCGGAATACCAGTCGTGGGGCACGTGGGAATGACGCCACAATCAGTGAACACACTTGGCGGGTTCAAAGTACAAGGCAGAGGCGAGTCAGCCGAACAGGTGATTGAAGATGCACTTGCCGTGCAAGCTGCTGGTGCGTTTGCGATTGTGCTGGAAGTTGTTCCTTTTGAACTCGGTGAACGCATCACTGATGTACTCTCAATTCCAGTGATAGGTATTGGTGCGGGCAACAAAACAGATGCACAGGTTTTAGTCTGGCAAGACTTGTTCGGTGCATCGAATTCTGTACAAGCGAAGTTCGTTAAACCATATGCCGATCTCTATTCGACAATGAAATTAGGTGCACAACGTTGGGCGGATGATGTGGCGCAGCGAACCTATCCAGATGGAAACCATTCGTATTCGGAGAAGAATTAGCGCCGAATTTGCGTTTTTCTCGGTGTGTCGCAAAAAATTTTTTGAGAATTTTTCAGGTCTATTTTCAATGCAATTTTACCCTTTGATAACTCGGCAGTAGCAAGTTCGCCAATTTATCACACAATGCGCGTATCAGTGAGCAATTCAATGAAATTGAAAAGGGAAATCACTTGAAAGAGTGAGTTTTCCACAGGATTTTACGCACGAAATGACCAATATCCGCAATTCTTCCACAATTAAAAATTGATTGACCCAAAAGCGATTTAGCAATCTCAGTGCAGGATTTATTCTCAACAATCAGCATTTTTTCACACACTTGATCAACAAAAAATCAGTCATTGATGCAACTTGTGATACCACACCGAGACAAAAAATTACTATGTAAGACACAAAAATACTTTGACATTCACAAAAAATGTGCAAGCGTTAGCCACTAGATGCCAGTAGAAGTGCTGGCATCACGATTCAGGGAGGCAAAGTGGCGGCTGCCAAGAAATCCGCTAAGAAGGCTCCAGCGAAAAAAGCTGGTGTCAAGAAGGTAGCGCGTAAGCGCGTTGCTAAGAAGGCTGCTCCAAAGAAGGCTGCAGTTAAGAAGGTAGCAAAGAAGCGCGTAGCTAAGAAAGCTGCTGTTAAGAAGGTAGCAAAGAAGCGCGTAGCTAAGAAAGCTGCTGTTAAGAAGGTAGC
>JAURLB010000063.1 GCA_030831445.1 Candidatus Nanopelagicales bacterium
AAAGCAGACGGATTACCACTCAACACACCAACTGTGTTTGTTGAGGCGGCGAGGGCAGGCGGTACGCCAGAAGTAACTAATGCGAGATATGAGACTAGCGAACCACCACCAACAACGCCGTTAATGATTCCTGTTACAACGCCTGCAACCAAAATAACGAGGAAAGTTGTGAGCGAGAGGTCAAACACTACTTAAACAATTTGCGGAGGATTGCCAATACCAATATCACAGCAATAGTTTTGCCCGCCCGATCGATGCGAATACCACCTTTGTCATCGAGGTAAAATGATTTGAGTCTTTGCACTTGAGAATCGACAATCCGATTCGGCTGGGAGCGATCTGCGATCTCATCGACTGCTTTCACAAATCGATTTCGAACTGCTTCAATTTCTTTAGCTATGTCTTGCGGTTTCTGAGAAGCCATGGCTCTAGCCTAAAAGTGTTCGGCTGATTACCCAAAATGAGTTCAGGCATCGCCTTGACCTAGAATTCACATCCTTGCGGGCGTGGTGAAATTGGCAGACACGCAGGATTTAGGTTCCTGTGCCGAGAGGTGTGAGAGTTCGAGTCTCTCCGCCCGCACCAAGCGGGTGTGGCGAAATGGCAGACGCAGAGGCCTTAAAAGCCTCGGTCGAAAGACGTGCGGGTTCGAGTCCCGCCACCCGCACCCTAAGCTTTACAGGCGCAATCTCCCCCACAACCTAAGTTGTATAGCGATTTCAATTCAGCAATAGCCGCCCTCATCGCCTGACCTCGGTGTGAAATGAGATCCTTGTGAACGGCATCAAGTTGTGCAGTTGTCAGGTTCAAGCCAGTGGGCTGAAAAATTGGGTCATACCCGAAACCATCATCTCCTCGAGGTTGGCGCGTGATACTTCCATCAAGTAGCCCTTCAACAACTCTCTCTGTGCCGTCCTCAAGCACGATTGCTACAGCACAAACGAATTGAGCTCCTCGCCTTGCGTCTGGAACATCTGCAAGTTGGCTCAGCAACAAGTTGAGATTTTCTTGATCCTTACCATGAGTGCCAGCCCATCTGGCAGAAAATATTCCCGGCATACCGTTCAGCGCATCTACACATATTCCAGAATCATCTGCAATGACACTTCTACCTGTGTGTTCGTGAAGTGCTCGTGCTTTGAGTAATGCATTTGCCGCAAACGTTGTTCCAGACTCAATCACATCTGGGGCATCACTCCACTGATGTAATCCCACGATGCTGAAGTCTTTACACGCTGCTTGGACTATCCGTTCAACTTCTTTAAGTTTGTGAGAATTCTTTGAAGCAAAAACTAATTCAATACTCATAAACCAAGTGCTACTTGCTGTAGGCGGGTGAGTTCCTTGCAACCATCAGTTGCAACATCCAACAATTCATTCAATTCAGTTCTGTTGAATGCCATACCTTCGGCTGTGCCTTGTACCTCGACAAAGCTACCACTTCCTGTCATCACGACGTTCATATCTGTCATCGCAGTAACATCTTCTTCATATTTCAAATCTAAGCACACTTCACTATTAATCACTCCAACGCTCACAGCGCAAACAGAATCAATTAACACCTTATTTGACGTTGGAACATACCCTTGCTTTTCGGCCCAATGTAAGGCGTCAACTAAAGCAACATATGCCCCAGTGATAGCAGCAGTTCTCGTTCCGCCATCTGCTTGTAAGACATCGCAATCAATCACGATTTGATTCTCGCCGAGTGCACCGTAGTCAATCGCGGCCCGAAGAGAGCGACCTATAAGTCGTGAAATCTCCTGTGTTCTACCACCCAAACGACCTTTGACAGATTCACGATCGTTTCTTGTGTTGGTAGCGCGGGGCAACATTGAATATTCGGCCGTTACCCACCCCAAACCTGAGCCTTTTCGCCAACGTGGAACATCCGGCATAAAACTAGCAGTGCAGAGCACTTTGGTTCTTCCAAAACTCACCAAGCACGAGCCTTCAGCATGTTCTGACCATGACCGCTCAAACGTCACAGGACGAAGTTGATTGCGCGTGCGACCGTCGATTCTCATTGTTCTCCAATTATTTGGTGTTCTGCCTCTACTTCGGTGCCAAGAATACGCAAGCCCAACAATTCAAATCCTGTGGTTGGTCCAGTTGCAATAAATCTGTGATGTGGTTTGGACGTTGCAGTTCTGAGGATTTGTTTGGTCTGTAACAGGTGGTAAAGATCTTTCGCAGTTTCTTCGGCACTTGATACGAGCGTGACGTTCTCCCCCATCACAAACTGAATAACGCCTGTGAGGAGTGGATAGTGAGTACAACCCAAAATCAAGGTATCAACCTCGGATGATTTAAGTTCATCCAAGTACTCATGAGCAGTTTGAAGTATCTCATTGCCAGTAGTGATTCCTGACTCGACAAAGTCAACAAACCTTGGACATGCTTTTGCAACTACTTCAATGTCAGTCGTCAGGAACGCATCCTGATATGCACCTGAATTAATTGTCGCAAGTGTTCCGATTACCCCAACTCGCTTATTTTTTGTCGTACTTGCTGCACGTCTTGCTGCTGGCTGGATCACTTCGATAACGGGAATTGCGTATCGTTCTCGGGCATCTCTCAACACTGCGGCGGATGCCGTGTTGCAGGCGATGACAATACAACTCACATCTTGCGATACCAGCCAATCCATGATGCGAAGCGAATATGCCCTTACGTCAGCAATGGGCTTCGGCCCATACGGACTATGGGCACTATCAGCAACATAGAGAATCTCTTCATTCGGCAATTGATCCATGATTGCCCGGGCTACGGTCAATCCGCCCACACCGGAATCGAAAATGCCTATCGCCACGTGGCAACTCTATGGGAAACCCTGTTTGGGCTTTACAGAAATTAGGCTATGCCTATGCGCTATGCGGACTTACTCTCAATTCCAGCTAAGCGCAATGACCTGCCAACGAGCACATTGCTCGATCACATTCGGGAATCTGTAATCGGTGACGATACCCAAATTACAACACCTTTCGGGGAACGAAGAGTTACCTATGCCGACTACACGGCCTCTGGACGAGCCCTCACCTTTATCGAAGATTTCATTCGAAACGAAGTTTTACCCAGATACGCCAACACCCACACGGAATCAAGTGGCGCAGGGCTACAAACAACACGGTTTCGCGAGGATGCTCGAACGATCATTAAAGATGCGGTGAATGGCGATGAATCCACAGCTGTCATCTTTGCCGGGTCTGGAAGCACGGGCGCAATTGATAAATTGATGACAATTCTCAATTTGCGATTACCCAAGGAACTCGATGAGCGCTATGACCTACTTCAATCAATTCCAGCAGATGAAAGACCAGTGGTGTTCATTGGACCATTTGAGCATCACAGCAATGAGTTACCGTGGCGAGAAAGTATTGCTGACATCGTGGTGATTCCTGAAGACAATGACGGACACATCGACATTGAAATCCTCGAGCGTGAACTTCTGCTCTACAAAAATCGTCCGTTGAAGATTGGATCATTTAGTGCGGCGAGTAATGTGACAGGAATTGTCAGTGACACGTTCGGAATCTCCACCCTCTTGCACCAACATGGGGCGCTTGCTTTTTGGGACTTTGCTGCAGCAGCTCCCTACATTGAAATT
>JAURLB010000064.1 GCA_030831445.1 Candidatus Nanopelagicales bacterium
AGTTGCACATCAACATGAGCCATGTGAACAGGTGTCATCACCATGACGGAGACCATTGCGACGTGACCAATTGCAATTGATGCAATAGCAAACATCGCAGTCGAATTTGTTTTCAGAACTCGCCATGTTTCAAGCAAACTACTGTTTCGTGAAGTAACACTTAGTGACTCTGCAGCCATTAGGTACGGATCTGGTCGTAATAGCATCCAAACCATCAGAGCACTGAGGGCAAACATGCAACTTGCCAACAGATAGGGCCCAACTAAAGGTTCAATCCCAATACTTTGGGCAACTCGGCTCATAGGTTGCATCAGATTCGGGCCTGCCACTGCACCGATAGTTGATCCCCAGACCACGAATGAAAGATCTTGTGCTTTTCGCGAATCTTCTGCGAGGTCCGTAGCTGCAAATCGCGCTTGATAACCAGCAGCGGCGGCGCCACCGACAAATAATGTGCCCAACAGAATCATTGGCCAGAACGCAAGAATTCCGCCTCCTACTGCCAGTAACGCCCCCACAACGCCTGCGCTATAGCCAAACGTAAGTGCAAGTCGCCTTCCACCGCGCATTGTCAATCTTGCAAGCGGTAACGCCAAAACTGCGGCGCCTATTACCGAAAAAGTTTGCGCAAGTCCTGCAAGAGATTCAGAACCAGACACTTTTGACATTAAAAGTGATCCTGCAGCGACAGTGCTTGCAGTACCAATGCCAAGTAGAACTTGCGCACTTGCTAATACGCGAAGGAGTTTTTTTTGAAGATCTACTGTCCGTTCCACAAACCGATTTCAGCCTTCAATGAATCCAACGCCATTGGACCAAGTGCCAATGCGAATGTATGGAACTTCTTTATGTCGAACGAATCTCCAAGACGTAGCTTCGCTGCTTCGCGAGCCTCAAGCCAATAGCGTTCGCCGACTTTGTAAGAGATGGCTTGTCCTGGCAATCCAAGATAGCGCTCAACTTCACTCACAGCATTGTCTTCTTGAAGAAGTGCTTGCTCTCGCAGAAGTTTCACTGCTGAAGTGGCGTCCCAAGTTCCACCGTCAAAATTCGGTAGCTCGAGGTGCATCCCAATGTCCACAACAACACGTGCGGCACGTAAGGCTTGCGCTGAAAGATACCCAAGTTCATACCCGGGATCTTCAAAGCCTCCGAGTTCATCGATCAAACGTTCGGCATAAAGAGCCCAACCTTCACCATACCCAGAATTCCAGCCGTCATTGCGCTGAAAACGACTTAAGCGATCCGTGTTGATAATCACCGTGGCGAATTGCAAGTGATGTCCCGGAACTGCTTCGTGATACCACGTCGATGCAATATGCCAGAAACTGAACGAGTTTCTGCCAAGTGTCGGAAACCATGTTGTGCCAGGTCGTTTCAAATCTTCACTTGGTCCTATGTAATACGGTGCAGCTGCGCTGCCAGCCGGTGCAATTCGGGCATCACACTGACGAATTCGTACATCAATGTCAAAGATTTCTCCGTCAAGTCTCTCAATTGCTTTTTCGGTGAAGTCTTTTAACTTTGCGACAAGTTTGTCTTCCCCTTCAATGACATATCCCTCTGCGTGCTCGAGATACTCTGCAACTTCGGCCAAGGTTTGGGCTTGGGGCAAAATCTGAGCCGCCACTCGCTTCATTCGTTCATTGATGCGGGCTAGTTCTTGAACTCCCCATTCATATGTTTCAAGCAGATTGAGATTTGCACCTGTGAAATAGCGGGCCCAAAGTTGATATCTTTCTTTTCCGACTGGATCATTTGGATTACAACGGCCGATATACACATCATCAAACCAGGCGGCTAATTTCAAACAGGCGGCTTCGGCTTCCTGTGCGGCAGCGCGAAGCGCTGGATAGGCGTTGTCCGGATCGATTCGCTCCACGAATGATGTGTAGTTACCTTTTGCGTGCACCTTGAGTTGCTCGCTTACACCTTTTGCTTGACGTTGGGCGGGAACTTTCCCTGCATCTGCAACTTTGCTCAGGCATGATTTCCATGAGTCGAAGGCGGTGTCCACTGCAAGCAATCGAGATTCGATATTCGAAAAGTCCTCAGCAGTATCACGCGGCATTAGTTCAAATATTTGGCGAACTGAGCTCACCGGCGACCAGAGTACGCCAAAGAGAATTTGTGATTCATGTGATTCATGTAAATGAAGTTCTGATTCGAGTCGCTCCAACATAACTTCTTTTGCGATGCGATCGGCATCATCAATTGGCTCCATGCCAGTGAGCGATGCGACCACAGATTTTTTATATGCAGCGACTTTATCGCTGTGCTCAAGACTGAAGTCGTCCAATAAATGGTCATAGCCGGCTACGCCAAGCCCAGTTGCAGCCAATGGGCTGAATTTCACAATTTCATTTGTGTAAGTGTCTGCAATTTCAAAGATTTGAGAGCGATGTGTCATAACCTGCAGTCTAGTTGCCCCCATAGGCTACTTTTCGGGTATGGATAATCCTTTTCTAGCGCCGAGCGCGCTTCCTTATCAATTGCCAGACTTCACACGAATAACTGAGGCAGATTACGAACCCGCCTTCGAGCAAGGCATCCACACGCACCTTGGCGAAGTCGACGCCATCGCAAGCAACCCAGATGCACCAACGTTTGCCAATACCATTGTTGCTCTGGAGCAGTCTGGGCAAATACTCAATCGGGTATCCCGCGTCTTTTACAACAAGACTTCGAGTGACACAAGTGAATTCCTCGAAACTCTTCAGGCAAAGATTGCTCCAAAACTCAGTGCGCATCGCGATAGCATTCAGTTGAACCAAGTTTTGTTTGCTCGAATTAAAACTTTATGGGATGCTCGAGCAACCTTGGACTTGACCCCAGAAGAGACGCAAGTTTTGCAGAAGTATTACGACGACTTTGTCTTTGCTGGTGCACTCCTGAGTGAAGTCGAGCGAGAAACTGTCAAACAATTGAATCAAGAGCTTGCCACACTTCAAGCCCAGTTTTCGCAGAAGGTGCTTGCAGACTCAAATGACTTAGCCGTAGTCATTGAAAAGGTCGAATTAT
>JAURLB010000065.1 GCA_030831445.1 Candidatus Nanopelagicales bacterium
GAAGCAAACATCTTGCTGTCGGAACAGGTAACTGAAGATTCGCGAATTCTTTATAAACGAAATCCAGCAGATCGCATTCAAGCAGTCGCGCCTTGGCTCACTTTGGATGGCGATCCGTACCCTGCTGTAATTGATGGACGGGTTGTGTGGATTCTTGATGGTTATACGACGAGTGCCAACTATCCCTATAGCAAAGAGACAGTTATTGCTAGCGCTGTTACAGATTCTCTAGGTGTTCGAACTGTCACCTCTACTTTGAATTACATCCGTAACTCCGTGAAGGCAACAGTTGATGCTTACGATGGCACTGTCACGCTCTATGTTTGGGATGAAACAGATCCAATCGTAAAAGCTTGGCAAGGCGCGTTTCCAGAACTTTTCAAGAATAAGTCAGAGATGTCGGCTGAATTGATGAGTCAGGTACGTTATCCGGAAGACCTTTTCAAGATTCAGCGAGATATCTTGCGCAAATATCACATCAGTGATCCTGGCGCTTTCTTTACCGGAGAGAATTTCTGGATCATTCCAGATGACCCAACCCGTGGAACAGAAGGATTGTCTCAACCACCGTATTATTTAAATTTGAAGATGCCAGGAGAAGATAAGTCAGTCTTTTCACTCACGAGTACGTTTGCACCACAACGACGTCCTTCACTAGCAGGATTCTTGGCAGTGAATTCAGATGCAAATTCGAACTACGGAAAAATCACATTACTGCAATTGCCGAGTCAAACGACAATCCCAGGCCCTGTGCAGGCGCAGAATTTGTTTGAGTCCGACGCCGCTATTTCATCTGAACTTTCGCTCTTGCGTCGTGGCGGAAGTAACGTCGTACTTGGAAATCTCTTGTCGCTACCGATTGGTGGTGGCATCTTGTATGTGCAACCGGTGTATGTTGAATCTGTCGGCGTAGGTGGGTTCCCACTCTTACGTAAAGTGCAAGTCGGATTTGGCCAGAAAGTGGTGCTCGCTGACACATTGGCTGAAGGCTTACGCCAAGTACTCGGAGACCAAACTCCTGACCCAGACCCAGGACCAGATCCAGAGCCCACAGGCACCCTCCAAGAGCAGTTAGAGGCAGCCCTCGCACGCGCAGCAACCGCGTACGCTGAGGGTCAAGCAGCGCTTCGCAACAATGACTTTGCAGCCTACGGTCGCGCTCAAGAGAAACTCTCCAAAGCCCTTGCGCAGGCTCAGAAGTTAGCCAAACAGTTGGGAATTGGTGTCTAGTGCTCTACTTACATGAGCGACAAGCGGTCGTTGATGCATGCAAGTTTCTGCAAGAGAAACATCTGGTGGTCGGAACTGCAGGCAATGTGTCAATTCGAAGGGATGATGACATCATCATTTCGCCTTCGGCCGTTGAGTACAGCCACATGAGTGTGACAGATATTGTCGTCGTTGATATGTCAGGCAATATTGTGGAAGGTAAATTAAAACCTTCATCTGAATTGCCGTTTCACATTTCAATCTACGAATCAACGAATTATCAAGCAATTGTTCATACTCATGCGCCAGCATCCACTGCACTATCTGTCGTCGTGGATGAGATTCCGATCACGCATTACTACGCAGCCCTTTTCGGTGGGGCTATCCGAGTTGCGCCATATGCTCTGTATGGAAGTGATGAACTTGCTGTACACATTGCAAAAGCGCTAGAAGGTCGAACTGCAGCACTCTTAGCAAACCATGGAGCAGTCACTGTCGGTCTAGATATCAAAGGCGCAATTGGATTAGTCGAGTACCTTGAATATCTGTGTGATGTTGAGCTCAAAGTCCTTGCGACTGGCAGACCAGCAAAAGTGATAAGTCCGGCCGAACTCGACAAAGTAATTGCGAAACTAGATACCTATCGCCAATAGTTAGAGTTCTAACACCTCTTCAAGAGCTGGTGCGTAGGCATTGAACCCTTTTTCTCGAAGTAATGAAGCAAACGTTTCGCTTGTATCTTCATCCCCATGAATTGCAAACACAACTTTTGGTCTTTGACGTGCGCCTTCCAGCCAGGAAATGAGCTCATCTCGATCTGCGTGCACGCTGAAGTAGTCCACAAGTTCTACTTGTGAATTCACTTCAATCTCTTGACCAAACATTTTCAACTTTTTTGTGCCATCTAACAGGCTTCTGCCACGAGTGCCGACGGCTTGATATCCAGTCAGTATCACGGAGTTCTTCGGATCGGGAAGCATCCGTGCCAAGTGGTGCACAACCCTTCCACCAGTTGCCATTCCGCTTGCCGAAATAATGATGCACGGGTGTCGTTGTTGGTTAAGTGACTTTGATTCCTCGACACTCTGAAGTTGTGTGAGGTTGCCCGCGCTAAAAATATCTTCAGCATCCGCTTGGATCATTGGATTGATTTCCCACGACTTTTCTTTGAGTGCTCCGCGGTAAAACTCTAGAGCTTGAAGAGCCATGGGAGAGTCGACGAATATGGGAACAGATTCAATGAGCTGTTGTTCCAACAGCCGTTTGAGTTCCATCAAAATAATCTCGGTTCTGTCGACTGCAAATGCCGGTATCAATACGCTGCCACCACGCTTTATGGTCTGATTGATAACTCTTTCAAACGAACCATCAGGCTCTGTGTGTGATTCGTCTCCGTAGGTGGATTCAATCAAGATTGCATCGAAAGTTGCATCAGGTATCACTTCAGGATCGCGCAGCAATGGATGGTTACCTCTCCCCAAATCACCTGAAATCAAAACCCGCTTCGATTCGATTTCTAAATCCACAAACGCTGCTCCAAGGATATGCCCGGCTGGATGGAACGTGAAAAATGTATCGGAAGTAATCTGAGTGCGAGTAGAGAACTTGACTTCCTTGATTAAGTCGAGAGTTCGTAGCACATCGTTTGTGTCATAGAGGGGGAGTGGATTCTTGTGTTTCGAGTATCCTTTTTTCGCGGCATACTCAGCATCTTCCATTTGGATCTTTGCTGAGTCAAGCAAAATTACCTGAACTAAGTCTCTGGTCCAAGGAGTCATATAAATCTTGCCTTTAAATCCGCTCTTCACAAGTCTTGGTAAATATCCGCAGTGATCGAGATGCGCATGCGTAATAACAACTGCTTCAATTTCGGCTGGCTGGATTGGGAACTTCTCCCAATTCTTCAGTCGTAGTTCCTTGATTCCTTGAAACATTCCACAGTCAACAAGGATGTTGCTGGTGGTACTTGAGAAAAGAAATTTGCTACCAGTAACAGTTCCGGCAGCACCTAGGAAATTAACACGGACACTCATAGGTTAAGTGTGGCTGAAGTCATGGCTTACTCCAAGCACTACCCGATTTGTCGCGGACTGCTAAGACCACTAACATTCATCCATTCGCGAGAGTGCGATTCCGCGGGGTGGAGCAGCTCGGTAGCTCGCTGGGCTCATAACCCAGAGGTCGTAGGTTCAAATCCTGCCCCCGCTACTATCACTACTATGCAGTCTATGCAACGGTCATTTGTGCGAAATCTCGATGAGCATGACGTTCTGAAGTCTTACCCGTCTAAGTTTGTAAATGAGTATCCACACGTGTGTTATTTGGATGGGAATTCTTTAGGGCGATTACCCAAGAAAACGATTGACGTTATTAACTCATTTCTGACCAATGAATGGGGCGAAAAAGTTGTTGAAGGCTGGACTGATTGGGTCGATGAAGCAGAGCACACAGGCGATTTAGTTGGTAGAAGTGCGCTAGGCGCTGAAAGCGGACAGGTACTTGTGCTCGATACGACTTCAGTCAATTTGTATCAATTAGCAGTTGCCGCTATCAAAGCACGACCTGGGAGAAACACCATCATCATTGATGCAGCAAATTTTCCGACTGATCGCTACATCATGCAGGGTATTGCAAAACAGTTTGGACTGAACTTAGTTGTGATTGACAACGAGGATCCCCGAATGTCTGAAAATGAACTTGTAACGCCAGAGTTGTTGCAGAAGTACATGAGTGACGATGTCGCCCTCGTATCATTGCAAGTAGTCAACTACCGATCTGGTTGCAAACAAGACATCAAAGGATTAACTGATGTAGTTCGCAGTTACGGTGCGCTTTTATTATGGGATGCGGCTCATGCAATTGGCTCAGTTGAACTAGATTTTGACGCCAATGGTGTCGATATTGCCGTGGGATGTACGTATAAATACGGAAACTCTGGACCGGGTTCGCCAGCCTGGATGTACGTGAACAAGAGTGTCCAGCATGAGCTTCAGGTTCCAATTCAAGGATGGTTTGCGCAAGAAAACCAATTTGAGATGGGCCCAGATTTCATTCGCACAACAGGGATGCGCGGATTTCAAATCGCCAGTCCGTCCCTACTTGGATTGCGTTCAGTGCAAGTGGCATTTCAGATGATTGAAGAAGCAGGAATTGGGGAAATTGCAAAGAAATGCCAGACTGGCACCACATTAATGGTCGACCTTTTCGATGAGTGGCTTGAACCTCTCGGATTTTCGCTTGGCACACCGCGTGATCCCAATCTCCGTGGAGGACACGTGGCTCTCAAACATCCTGATGCCGAGATTATCGCTCGCGCTATGAGGAGTGACATCAAAGTGATTCCTGACTTTAGAGCACCTGATGTAATCCGAGTGGCTATTTCTCCTCTGACAAACACCTACGAAGAAATTTATGAAGGGTTCTTCAGACTCAAAGAACTTGTTGAATCAAAGCAATACCTAAATTCCACATCAGCAGATTCGAGGGTACGATGAATTCGCATGAGTCAGCACTTAACTACAGCTCATACCTTGCGATTGATGAATTGCTGCAATTACAGCGACCTCTCTCCGATGGACCTGAACATGATGAATTGTTATTTATAGTTATTCATCAAACCTACGAACTATGGTTCAAGCAGTTGATTCATGAAATGAAACAAGTTCAAGGGTCACTCGAAAGAGGAGACACTTTCTATTCACTTGCAATCTTGGGAAGAATTCGGACCATAATAAAAATCTGTGTCGCGCAAATCGACATCTTGGAAACTATGACCCCACTTCAATTTAATGCATTCCGAAGTCGATTGTCATCGGCCAGTGGCTTTCAGTCTGCACAGTTCAGAGAAGTTGAGGCTATTCTTGGGCGACGAGATAAGCGAATGAGTTCACATCTCGTCCCTAAGGACCAAGAGCGAGTGAATGCCCATACAGTGTCAAACTCGCTCTGGGATTCTGTATTGCACTACATTGCCAAACGAGGATTGAGTGTTCCTACATCAATCTTGAATCGAAATGTCAGCGAAGCGTATGAAGCAAACATCGAGATACAAGATCTGCTTGTGACTTTGCATAAAAACGATGCTGAGGCTGCGCTTATCTGTGAGCGACTCGTAGACATTGATGAAGGATTGCAAGAGTGGCGATATCGACACGTGAAGATGGTGGAGCGAACGATTGGACACAAAGCCGGTACCGGCGGCTCAACCGGTGCTGACTACCTTGCATCGACGCTCTTTAAACCTGTTTTTCCAGACTTGTGGGAGATTCGAGATCGCCTCTAAACGTCGTCACTTTGTGAGTGCCGGAGCATTCCAACCGAATTTGCCCGATAAAAACGTCATGAGGAATACAAGAAGCAGCGTACTTCCCCTGACTTCTGCATCGCCGAGCCACTGATCAACCGCCACGTAATACATCGCACCAAGTACTGCAGCACTTGCATACCACGGGCCTCGCTCCAAAAAGATTGGTCGTTTTCCTTGCATCAGATTGGCAAGCGTGCCACCGCCAATCGCAGTAATGACACCAATCAAAATCGCAGCGCTCGCAGTCGCTTCGAGTGAAATTGCTTTCTCGGTTCCTACCAATACAAATAAAGCAAGTGTTGTTGCATCAAGTGTAAGACCAATAGTTGAATGTTCAGTGATTCGTTCCGCAAAAGGCAACATCAAGAGTCCGCTTGTTACCGCAACGGGTAAGTACCAGGCATTACTCAACGCGAGCACTTCTGTATCAAGCAGAACATCGCGAAGCATGCCTCCACCTAGAGCAGTGATGACTGATAGCAGAATGACACCAACGAGCGGAGCTTTTTGTTTACTTGCAATTGCTGCGCCAAAAAGCGCACCGATGGCAATAGAGGCAAGATCAAGTATTGTGAAAATGCTCATCGTGTCTCCTTGGTACTTGGTAGATCGTATCGGATGCTTTCAGTTCATGATGATTGAAAGATGGTGAGTAGTGCAGGGTGTAGTTTTGCATTCGACGTGAATGCAGAGAGGCTGATGAGTGGAGATTCACCATTCATTCCTGTAATCATGCCACCGGCTCCTTCAACGATTGGGATAAGTGCTGCAACATCCCAAATTGCAAGTTTCGCTTCCGCTGCCACATCAACAGATCCTTCTGCAACCATCATGTGAGACCAAAAATCACCGTAAGCACGTTGCCGCCACGTAAGAGATTTGAGAGTCTGCAATTGGTCAGCCTTATGTATTGCTAGCCAATCTGAGTCATCGGAGTATGACAATGATGCTTCGTTGAGATTTTCCACATTGGAAACATGAATTGGAAGTTCGCTGCCATCTACGTGAGATGTGAAAGAGCCTGTCTCAATCGAACCCCACCACCTTCGACCAAGCATTGGTGCCGAGACCATTCCAAAACGCGGATGTCCATTTTGGACATAACCAATCAAGGTCGCCCAAACTGGAACATTGCGAATAAAGTTTTTTGTGCCATCTATTGGATCTATGACCCAGTAACTGGCGTCGTCTGGAACTTTTGGATTGAATTCTTCTCCAACAACACTTTCATCGCCTCGAAGCTTAGAGAGCTGTTCTCGCAGCGCAATCTCAACTTCTCTATCTGCCCTAGTGACAGGTGTGGAATCTTCTTTTGTCTCGAACGGGACTATGCCTGACTTCGCATACTTCATGGAGATACCATCAGCAATATCGGCTAAATTTCGGACAATTCTCAACAATTGGTCTGCTGAAACTTCGTTAGCCATAGGCATAATCTACGTTGCAGAATAGTGTTTGGCTGTGGAAATTAGCCAAACACTTTCTCGTTACTTTGATCTCTTCTTTGGCTTGCCATTGCATCCGCTTGTGGTGCACGGTGTAGTGGTGCTAGTGCCACTCTTTGCACTCTATGTGGCGTATCGTGTAGTTAAAGGCAAAGTAATTTCGCGAAATGCAATGTTTGTAGGCGTCATACTGCTCGTGATATCGGCAGCTTCCCGCTTGTCTGGTGAAGCCCTTGCATCACGAATTGGGTACGAGTCCATTGAAGAAACAGGTCATCTCAGCGCGGGCAATATCTACCCGCTCACAATCTTCGGTTTTCTCGTTCTTGTCTGGCTCTATAACAAGTCAATGCAACGTCGTCGCAATAGCCGTTGGTGGTTTGCGCCGTTGGTGAAAGGTTTGGTTGTGGTCTCAAGTGTTGCGATACTGCTCTTCACGCTTTGGACCGGACACACTGGAGCAACCAGTCACTGGCAAGGAGTGAGGGACTACACCGAGTTTGGAGATAGGCAACCTTAGTTGTCACTCGTCATTGAAACTAACAAACGTCGAAGTGAGTCAAGGCGCGAGGGATGAATGTTGTGTGAGGTGACCCATTCATCAAGTCCACACTCTTTCTCAAGGTGCTTGCATCCCCGGGGACACTCATCAGTACCAGGTTCTAAATCTTCGAAAAAATTGATGACTTCATTTGAATCAATATGACCTAACCCAAACCCACGAACTCCCGGGGTATCGATTATCCAGCCACCAACTTTCAGTTGGATTGCAAAAGCTGCAGTAGTGGTGTGTCGACCGCGGCCGGTGACGTCATTCACCTCTCCAGTAAGTTGTTGGGCATCGGGGGTAAGGGCATTAACCAATGTAGATTTACCAACGCCCGAGTGCCCTATAAACACTGTGGTGTTCCCCTGTAGATACTTCATGAGCTCTTGGTGACCTTCGGCTTTGTTGACTGTAAAGACTGTTATTTGCATAGCTTCTAAGGTGTTTCGAATCTCGCTATCACTCGCTAAATCACTCTTTGTCAGAACAACAATTGGCTCAATGCCTTCAGAGAGGGCAGCAACAATGCACCTATCGATAAATCGAAGTCGAGGTTCGGGATCTTTAAGTGCTTGCACAATCGCCAAGATATCGGCATTTGCCACAATTGGTTTTTCGTCGCGCTCAGCATCATCAGAAGTTCGCCGCAATAAAGTTTTGCGCTCGTCAATCTCTACGATTCTTGCCAATGTATCTTTTTCGCCCGAGGTGTCGCCGACTAGTTTGACGTTGTCGCCAACTAGCACCCCTTTGCGTCCTAAGTTTCTGGACTTAATTGCATAGATGAATCGAAGCCCACCATCAATTTCAATTGCTACGGTGAATCGACCGCGATCAACTACAGTAACAAAACCATCAATTGCATTGCTATGAGTAGGTTGCAATTTACTCCTGCGACCTTTTGAACGTTCGCGCTTTTCTGTATCAAAGTGCATTGTTGATTCCAAGCATGGAAGCCCATAATTGTTGAAATTCCGGTAAGGTTTTTGAAACAGTCTCTGGATTGATAATTTCAATCCCAGGCACATTCAGCCCCAGCACACTCGCAGCCATCACCATACGATGATCATTGTAGGTTTCAAAAACTGATGCATGCATTGTTGATGGGGCAATCGTTAATCCATCGATTGTCTCTTCAATGTTTGCCCCACACTTCGCAAATTCTGTAGTCAGTGCCTCTAAGCGATTTGTCTCATGTCCTCGCAAATGGCCAATTCCGTAAAAGTGGGACGGAGTCTCGGCGAAGGCGGCTATCGATACGAGTACAGGTGTTAACTCTCCAACATCTGAAAGGTTTTCATCAATTCCTGTTATCTTTTCAGGGCCATGTAGCGTCAATCCTTCTTCGTCGAGTCGAAAGCGCGCTCCCATTTTTTGCAAGATTTGCGGTGCTTTCCAACCTGCCTGAGTGCTCTCTACTGGCCAGTCTTTTATCGTCACACTTCCACCAGTGACCATTGCAGCCGCCAAAAACGGCAAAGCATTGGATAGGTCTGGTTCAATTGTCGTATCAGCTGCACGGATAGATGTAGGCGCGATTTTCCATTTCACATCGGCTGCCGAGTCAAAAGTACTTTCAACCTCAACTCCATGGAGTTGGAGCATCGAAATAGACATATCAATATGTGGAAGCGAAGGAATGAATTCACCTTTATGGTGTATTTCAATTCCATTTTGAAAACGAGAGCCAGCAAGGAGTAGTGCTGAAACGAACTGACTCGAAGCAGATGCATCAATTTCCACGAAGCGCTCGTCAACCACACCAGTGCCATGAACTGTGAATGGTAAGTGAGCATCAGTGTTTGATACCTGAACCCCAAGTTGTCTGAGAGAATCTATGGTGGTCTTCATTGGTCGGCTTCTTGCCTGTGGATCACCGTCAAAGGTGGTGCTACCAGATGCGAGTGCAGCAACAATTGGTAAAAACCGCATTACAGTTCCAGCCAATCCACAAGCGATGGTGCCCCCACCTTGCAAAGGACCAGGATTGACGTGCCAGTCACGACCTATTTCCTCAATTGTTATACCGAAAGACTCAAGTGCCGATTTCATTAGGAGTGTGTCGCGAGCAAGAAGTGGATTGAAGATCATGCTCGGCCCATCGGATAGTGCCGCGAGAACAAGCGCTCGATTTGTTTGTGACTTTGAACCAGGCACCCTGATTTCAGCGCTGATTGGCGAAGTTCGTGTTGGTGCTTGCCATACCGTAGTGGACACAGGGGCAGGTTATCGGCTTAGAGTTGGGTTTATGTGTGGTCGATATGCCTTGCCCGTAGATAGAGATGCTCTCGGCATCTATTACGAAGCATGGGCGAGAGACACTGCTGAGTTAGCGCCAAATTTCAATGTTGCGCCAACTTCTTCTGCGTATGTCGTGGATGAAAAAGGGGAGAACCGAAAGTTGAGGGTTGTTTCCTGGGGTTTGGTGCCACGTTGGGCTAAAGACACGTCAATGCAAGCAAAAATGATAAACGCCCGAAGTGAAACTGTAAGCGAAAAGCCAACGTTTCGCGATAGCTTTAAGGAGTCGCGTTGCATAATTCCAGCACTTGGTTGGTACGAATGGCAACGAGCTGAAACTTCGAAAACCCCGTTCTTTCACAAAATGGACTCTGAGCCATTTGTCAGTATGGCAGGTCTGTTATCTGCTTGGAAAAATCCATCGACTGAAGAGTGGCTATTTACCTGTGCCATTGTGACTCGGCCTGCAATTGATTCGCTTGCATATATTCACGATCGTATGCCAGTGCTGCTTGAGCCAAAAGATTTTTCGCTTTGGTTACATGGCACCACATCCGAAGCAGACGCGTTGATTTTGAAACAGCCCTCTGGGATTCAAGCTTATGAGGTTTCAAGTCTTGTTAATGCAACGAAAAATAATGACCCCACGCTCCTAACGCCAGTGAATGGGTAGCCATGATTGAGGTTTTGCGAGAGATCTTGGCTGAACACTTTGAAGTCAGTGTCTCCCAAGTAATTCCAATCGCCACCGAATCACATTCAGATGGACTGATTTTTGGCTTTGACATAATGGCTCAGACACATCCGACATTTGTGTACGCGCAAGTCGCTTCAAGCGAGTGGGAAAATGCTGAGTTTCAAATTCACATTCCTCAGTTTGAAGCGTGGGCGAGACTTTGGACTTTCCCAAATGATCCTTACCTCGAAGGTCTAGCAATGCTGGGCATCAAGCCTGCCCTCAATCAATTATTGCAAAAACTTGACCGGCGCTTTCAATTGCAGGAAGTAAAAAACGTTTCCTATCGTCCAGGTAAGCGTGCTGTGTTTCGGTTATCGACGAACCTCGGCGTCTTCTATGCCAAGAGCACAACCAGTAAGAATGCTCAACGAATCATTGGCATTCAAAGTGCAATCGAGTCCAAAGTAAACACTGCGCAGCTGATTGGGCTTGCGAATGATGACTTACTCTTTTTCACTGAGGTAAAAGGAAGTAATTTCCTAGAAATCCCGGACCCTGAATTCGATCTTGTTACGGTAGAAATCCAATCACTTCAAGATAGTTTTGCAACAATTCAAACTGAATTTGAAGCTAAACGTAAAGTCATCACAAATCTTGAATGGTATCTCAACCTCCTTGAATCAAACGATCGAGTGGAAACGGATTTCTATAAGCGGGTACAAGAACATGCAGCAACACTTGAAACAGTAGAAAATCCACAAACAACAACACTTATTCACGGTGACTATCACTTAGGCCAATTGAAATTCCAAACGTCAAACAGGCTTGGAATTTTGGACTTTGATAATGCCGGAATGGGGCAAATCGCAGACGATC
>JAURLB010000007.1 GCA_030831445.1 Candidatus Nanopelagicales bacterium
AAGCATCAATGAATACTCGCTTGAGAGATTCAAAATTCTCAAGACACATTCCTGAACCCAGTGCAACACAATCCTTTGGATCTTTAGCTACATATGCAACGATCCCAGTTTCACTTTCAACTCTTTGCGGCAAGCCATTGAGGAGTGCTCCACCACCTGTTAGAACAATTCCACGATCGATGATGTCAGAAGAAAGTTCAGGTGGAGTTTGATCAAGCGCGGCTTTGATTGCGTCAATGATTGCAATCACAGGCTCTTCAATTGCTTTGCGAATTTCTTCAGGTGTGACCGTTACAGATCGCGGTAATCCTGTCACTACATCTCTACCACGGATTTCAGCGTGAGCCAACTCTGGCGATGGGTAGGCTGAACCTGCTTCTATCTTGATTTTTTCAGCGGTTTGATAACCAATGTGAAGTGAATACTCTCGCTTAATCCAGTTGATAATTGCATCGTCAATTGCGTCTCCACCTACCGTGATTGGTTTCTCGCTAACAATTCCACCAAGCGAAATAACTGCAATTTCGGAAGTTCCGCCACCGATATCACACACCATACTGCCTCGCGCTTCTCCAACGGGGAGAGATGCACCAATAGCGGCAGCCATTGGTTCTGGAATCAAAAAGACTTCTCTCGCGCCAGCAAGTTTCGCTGCTTCCTTGATTGTCTTTCGTTCTACCTGCGTTGCACCAATTGGAACACAAATAACCACTCGAGGTTTGTTGAGGTATCGATTCTTGTGTACGCCGCGAATAAAGTGACGAATCATTTCCGTTGCATAATCCTGGTCACGAATGACGCCGTCTTTCATTGGTCGCAATGCTGTAATTGAGCCGGGAGTTCTACCGAGCATCTGCTTCGCTTCCGTGCCAACCGCGAGCACTTTGCCACGAGTGTTATCGATTGCAATTACCGATGGTTCTCGCAAGACAACACCCTCGCCCCGCACATACACCAATGTATTTGCAGTACCAAGGTCAATCGCAATATCGCGACCTAAAAATGAACCAAACACAGATACCTCTCCAAAGCCCCTACATCTAGGCCTATCGTAAGCGAAAAACACGACATTCAGTAATTGAGATGTGTGCTTCTAACCGTTCTCTGACGCTACTTGAGATTTGGGAAAAACAAGGCTATTTCCCTAGCTGCTGATTCGGCAGTATCCGACCCATGGGTTAAGTTGAGGCGGTTTGACGTTGCAAAGTCGGCCCGGATAGTTCCGGGGGCTGCCTCGAAGGGGTTGGTTGCCCCTTGCATCGCGCGCCAGGCTCGAATCACTTCTGGACCCTCGATCACCATGGCGACAATTGGACCTGAGGTCATGAATTCAATCAATGGCTCAAAGTAGTCACGGCCCACGTGTTCCTCGTAGTGTTTTGTCGCAAACTCACGAGTCAAGGCCCTGAGATCCATTGCCACGATGGCAAACCCTCTATCTTCAATTCGACGAATAATCTCCCCTGCCAGCCCACGCTCAATTGCGTCTGGCTTCAGAAGTACAAGGGTGCGTTCCGTCATAGACACAGCCTATTACGAGGAAGGTCGCTGATTATCAATCTGCTTACCCAAACGATAGGCCCACCACCAAATGGCAGCGAAAATCAGTGCCAAAGCGAAGAGAGCGAAATTCTGAAATGACACCACCATCACATAGCCCTGAGTAAGCCAACCGAAAAGCACACCCCAACGAGAGCGCAGTGCACCTGCAGTAACAATGAGTGCAAAAACAGCAAGCACGATTCCCACAACACTTGTCGAAGTATCCAAGGATTGAATCGCTGCAATTGAGAGCGCAACAACTATGGCTTCGATCAGTGCAACCATCATCAAGAGCCGCTTACTCATACGTCATTTACCCTCTTCAAAAGTGATCTGGCAGCACCGACTGTGTAAACAGAGCCAGTTATCAAAATGCCAGTTCCCATGTATTCGCTCATTGCAAACTCGTCCACTAATTCAACTGCCCGCGCATACGCATCCGAGAGTTTTGTGACACTCTCTATTGGAGTCTCCCCGAAGTGGAGTTGAGCAAGTTCGCGTAACTCCCCTATTGATGCTGATCGCTCGTGTCCAAGATCTGTAACGATGATGTGGTCTACTGCACCGTGCATGTTTTCAAAGAAACCGTTCATGTCTTTATCTTTGAACATCGCAACAACCATCACGAGGTAATGAAAGTCAAATTCACTTAGCAGTGCTTTTCGTAAAGCATATGCTCCGTGCGGATTATGTGCGACATCTACTAGCACGGTTGGCTTGCGTTGAATAATTTCAAGCCTACCCGGTGAGGACGTGGTTCCGAAGCCACCAATAACTAATTCTTGTGAGAGATGCGGCCTGGATTCGCTCACTCCAAAGAATTTTTCAACAGCAAAGAGTGCGAGGCTTGCATTCTGCCCCTGATGTTCTCCAAAGAGCGGAAGGACAATGTTCTCGTACATTGAAAACTGGCCCCGAAGAGAAATCACCTGACCGCCAATTGCAGGCTGTCTCGATTCAAGGCCAAAGTCTCGATTTGCAAAATAGATATCCGCGCCACATCTCTCGGCTTGATCGATAAGTACCTGTTGGGCATCCGGATGTTGATCTGCACTTACGACAACAGTTTCGGGCTTTATCACACCTGCTTTTTCCCCAGCAATTTCTTTGATGGTATCTCCAAGAAACTGCTGATGATCAAGGTCGATGGGAGTGATAACACAGACACTTGGACTCACCAGATTTGTTGCATCCCACGTGCCGCCCATACCAACTTCGATGACTGCGACATCCACAGCAGAAGTCGCAAAGACGCTAAACGCCATAGCGGTCATGAATTCAAAGAAGCTGATTTTCTGATTCAATCTCTCTTCGACGATATCCACAATTGGCTTCAACTCTCGATAGGATTCAACAAAGTCTTCGATATCAATTGATTGGCCATTTAATTGAATGCGCTCACGAACATCTTGCAGATGCGGGCTCGTCGTGAGCCCAGTGTTTAAGCCGGCTTGACGAAGTAACGACTCAATCATTCGGCTAGTTGTGGTTTTGCCATTTGTGCCAGCAATGTGTATGACTTTGTAGGCGGTGTGTGGATTTCCTAAAAATTCAAGCAATACTTCAATGCGCTCAAGGGATGGACTGATTCGATTTTCACCAGTTCGAGCATTGAGTTCAGCAACAATGTGTTCATACTCCACGAGCACTGCTGGGTCATACCTTTTTGCCACGGCTTCACCTTAAAGCCAGACGTCGATCGCTTCTACAATACCCCCTGTGAATTCAACCCCCAATGTTCCCGAAAAACCGAGCCTGCAAGGACTTGAGTCCAAGTTCGTTGAGCGCTGGACGCTTGAGGGGACGTATGAATTCGATCGAAGTCAAGAACGCGCCAACGTGTTTTCCATTGACACACCTCCACCAACAGTTTCGGGTTCATTGCATGTTGGTCACGTCTTTTCCTACACCCACACGGACTGCATTGCGAGGTTCCAGCGAATGCAAGGCAAGGCAGTCTTTTACCCGATGGGTTGGGATGACAATGGACTTCCGACAGAACGAAGAGTTCAAAACTACTTCAACGTGCGATGTGATCCATCACTTCCATATGAACCAAATTTCACAATACCGGAAAACTTGAAAGACACTCTCAGTATTTCACGTAGAAACTTCATTGAGCTCTGCGAACAACTGACGTTGGAAGATGAGAAGGCGTTTGAAGACCTGTGGCAGCGACTAGGAATCTCTGTTGACTGGAAATTGACCTACCAAACCGTCAATCAACACTCACAGCGAATTTCACAAATTGCATTCTTGCGAAATTACAGTCGTGGCGAGGCGTATCAAGCAGAAGCGCCAACACTCTGGGATGTGACATTCCAAACTGCAGTAGCCCAAGCGGAACTTGAAGACCGAGAGCGGCCCGGCGCATATCATCGAGTTGCATTTCGAAAATCAACTGATGGCTCAGAAGTTCTCATCGAAACATCGCGTCCAGAACTCCTTGCCGCGTGTGTAGCGCTCGTTGCAAATCCAGACGACGATCGTTACAAGCCTTTATTCGGTACCACAGTCATCTCGCCACTCTTTGGCGTAGAAGTACCAGTTGTTGCGCATCATCTTGCTGATCCGGAAAAAGGTACCGGTATTGCAATGATCTGCACGTTTGGAGATCTGACCGACGTAATTTGGTGGCGTGAATTTCAGTTACCAACTCGTCCAGTCATCGGTTTCGACGGGCGAATCATCAGAGAAACACCATCCTGGATCGAAAGTGAATCAGGCAAAGTTTCGTATGAGAAACTCGCTGGCAAAACTGCACACAGCGCTAAAGAAGAAATTGCCCTGATGCTCAAAGAGTCGAATGATTTGAAAGGTGATATCAAAGCAATCACCCATCCAGTGAAGTTTTTCGAAAAAGGTGACAAACCGCTAGAAATCGTTACCACCAGGCAGTGGTACATCAAGAATGGCGGACGAGATCAGAATTTGCGGGCGGAGCTTTTGAAGCG
>JAURLB010000066.1 GCA_030831445.1 Candidatus Nanopelagicales bacterium
AATTTAGAGCCTATTCGCAGGTGTGTCGCGCCGATTGCGAGCGCATCTTCAAAGTCTGAGGACATACCTGCGGAGATGATTCCCGCACTCGGATGAAGCGACTTGAATTCCTGGACAATAGGAGCAAACGCCCCAAATGCCTGTTGGGTCGTAATTTTTGGCGAAGCGATGAACATGAGACCCCCCAAAGTGACGTTGCCTAGGCCATGGATAACGCGCGAGAGTTCATCAACCCCTTCTCGGCTCACTCCGCCCCGCCCATTGGGAAAATCTGGGTCGAGGTTTACCTGAATTAGTAAATTCAGAACCTTCCCTATCTCATGTGCATTTCGATTGAATTTCTCAATGTGCCCAGCGGAATCTACAGAGTGAATCACGTCAGCAATGCGAGTAATTTCTCGAATCTTGTTACTTTGCACCTGACCAATGAAATGCCAAGTCGCTACTAGTTCTAACTCGTCATATTTCTGCGAGAACTCTTGCATTTTACTTTCTCCAAAATCACGAATTCCCAAATCATAAAGTCGCTCTATATCGCTCGACGGAAAATTTTTCGTTATAGCTATAAGTGTTACTTCGTCTGGGTTTCGATTCGCTCTATCGCAGGCAACTTCAATCTCTTGCTTAATACTTTTGAGATTCGCTTGGAGTTCTTGTTGCCTACTCACTGTAATTTCACCAGCGCAGCTTGTCTACCCGTCGTTTGATCACGGCGATAGGAAAAGAGGTTCTCTGCCTCATATGTGCAAGGTCCGATTAAGTTCACGCTGTATCCTAAATCAGAGAAGTAGTGATACAAGCCTTGCCTCAAATCCAATCCACGTCCGCTCTCGTTACTTGCCTCGAGCACTCGCGTAACTTCATGGATCCGCGATGGGTCAACGTGGTAACAATCTCCACAAATTGCTGGACCGAGCAGGATGGTGATATTCCCATTTGTCTTCTGCTCAAAAATACTTGTGATAACCGATGCAATATTGTCAGCAGCCCCTCTCCAGCCAATGTGAGCGGTTAGAATGAATTGTTGATCATGCGCAATTGCGATAAGTGGCACGCAATCAGCGCTCAACGTAGTGAGTGCCACATGTGGGTTTGTTGTAAAAAGAATATCCGCAGGCACTATGTCCTGGTCTGCACTCACAATTTCAAGTGCTGTCGTTGAGTGTGTGAGTTCTGGCCACACAATATTCTCTGGCTGCGTTGCAAATTCCGCACCTAGAATTTCCCGATTGCAACGAACATTATGAGGTTCATCACCAACGTGAGTTGCGATATTGAAGTTTTCGTAAACACCTGTGGAACTTCCCGATACGTGTCTACGTGAGGTAAAGAGCCAACGAGCCTGCGGGTTCTCTCCTGACCACATTATTACTTCAGAAAGTCAGGAACATCAACTTCGTCGTCAGTTTCGCCATCATCAAAAACAATCGTTTGAATTGGTTTCGGTGGATCTTGTTCTACAACTTCAACAGGTGCTTGCGCATTCTCACTCGATAGCCAAGTTGGTAAGTATTCAGCGTTCTCTGGTTCAGCAACGGCTTCGCTTTCTGCGTTGGCCTGCAGTGAAGGCACAGGCTTGTATGCCGGTTGACCCGAGTCGAATCCAGCGGCAACAACCGTGACAATGACTTCGTCGCCGAGTTTCTCGTCAATCACTGTTCCCCAAATGATGTTTGCATCGGGATGCACTATTTTTTGCACCAGCCGAGCTGCTTCATTTACTTCGAAAAGTCCCAAGTCACTAGCCCCAGCAATTGAAAGGAGTACGCCCCTGGCACCCTCAATGCTTGCTTCCAAAAGAGGTG
The DNA here is from genome assembly GCA_030831445.1 of Candidatus Nanopelagicales bacterium. Taxonomy (GTDB): domain Bacteria; phylum Actinomycetota; class Actinomycetes; order S36-B12; family UBA5976; genus JAFMIT01. The sequence goes on from JAURLB010000066.1 coordinate 1,806, forward strand.
ATGCAATGGCTGCTTCAGCAGCCACGACTGCTCGGTTTTCACCGCGTGCTCGGCCGATACCCATAAACGCACCGCCAGCATCTTTCATGACACTTCGCACATCAGCAAAGTCAACGTTGATAAGGCCAGGAGTTGTAATCATGTCGGTGATGCCACTGACTCCTTGGAACAATACTGAATCAGCAATCTTGAATGCTTCAATCATCGATATAGAACGATCATTGAGCGATAAGAGTCGATCGTTTGGAATAACTATCAATGCGTCGACTTCTTTTCGAAGTTCTTCAATACCAAGTTCGGCAGTCAACATGCGACGTTTGTTTTCAAAATTGAATGGCTTCGTGACTACACCAACTGTAAGAGCACCTTGTGCTCGAGCGATTCTCGCAACTACAGGTGCACCGCCTGTACCAGTTCCGCCACCCTCACCCGCTGTAACAAAGACCATGTCGGCACCACGAAGCGCTTCTTCAATCTGTTCCGCGTGATCTTCAGCAGCCTGCCTGCCAACATTCGGGTCAGCACCAGCACCAAGTCCTCGTGTAAGCAAACGCCCGATATCCAATTTCACATCGGCTTCGTTCATGATTAAATCTTGAGAGTCAGTGTTGATTGCGATGAACTCCACACCTCTGAGCCCTGATTCAATCATTCGACTGATTGCTTTACCGCCACCGCCGCCTATCCCAACTACTTTGATGACTGCGAGGTAATTCTGCGTCGATCCTGCCATGGTAAAACCCTCCAAAGTATCAACCTCAAGCGTAGGCTTAAGGTTGAAGCCAATTGTTTGCTATGAAGAGGTTAGGGATGTTGAGCACAGATACGGACATATCTGTCGGTGTGTCGCTATTTCCTCGTTGTTGGGAAATTTGGTGCACTCACATCATAAAAGGAAGCCCGTTTATTCAAGAGAACCGAAAGCACTTTTACTTTTCGATTTGATTGATTTGGGCTACCCCAAAACACTTGGCGACTCCCGGTAAGTGTGAGTTCAACACTGTCTTCGCTCGAAGCGGAGATTGTGAGTACTTGACGTTTAATTGATGCTGGTAAAGATCCAATCACTTTTGCAACCGCAATCCGAGCACTTGCGCTCTCTGCCGTGACCGGAATCAGACCTTCTGGAATTCTGGATGTTTCACCATAGATAATCCCTGAGGAATCAATGAATCTCCATTTACCATTCATGGCCATCGTAGCTACTGGGCTGCGTTCCGTGATTGCTAACACGATTTCTGAGGGCCACACTCTTCGAACCTCAACGTTGCCGATTGACGGGAAGACACGTAGGTTCTTCATAACTTCGTCAGTATTGATTTGGGCAAGAGGTGTGCCAAGCGGTATCGATGCTGTACGAATAATTTCCGCGCTACCAACAATCTTGCTACCTTGAACACTAATTTTTTGCAATCCAAATACTTCACTGAAGTAGACCAGATAAATTCCCAGCGATAACGCCAATGCAAATGTCATGGTTACGAGGATTTGTCTAATTCTCCTACGGCGCTTCAATGCTCCAATCTCAGTCACCATATTTGTGCGACAACTCTCGTAAGATGTCAGTGGCCATCAAGCCAATTTCCCCTGCACCCAGTGTGAAAATAAAGTCTCCCGGATTAGCATTCCTCACGAGTAGCGGTGGAACTTTGGACCAGGAAGGTTCAAAATGAACTTTCTCTTTCGCCAAAGTCACATTGCTTGCCAGCGTTGAACCACTTGCACCTGGGATGAACTCTTCTCCTGGAGCAAAAACTTCCATAACTACAACCTCATCTGCTAACGCAAGCGCTTCGCCGAATTCTTTTGAAAAAAATGCGGTTCGATAGTAATGGTGCGCTTGGAAAGCAACAATGATTTTGCCTCCGCGCACTTTTTCCCGAGCCGCAGTGAGCGTTGCTTTAATCTCCGTTGGATGATGCGCATAATCGTCATACACCGAAACTTCCGCAACTTCGCCTTTAAACTCGAACCTTCGACTTGTTCCAGTAAAAGATTCAAGCCCTCCCACAAAGCGAGGCAAGTCGAGACCCAGATGATCTGCGAGTGCAATGGTCGCAGTTGCGTTCAGCACATTGTGGTCCCCTGGAATTTGTAGTTCGAATGTCGCAATTAGAGAATTTTTTGAGTAAATGTTGACGGAGTCTCCGGCCTTCTTCGCGATGTAGTCATTCGTTTCACCAAAACCGTATGTGAGGACTTTGGATTTCAGTGCAGGATAACGCGCAAGGATTGAACGAATTCCTGGATCATCGCCCGCCACTACACAAATACCTTTGACGTTTTCAATGAACGCTCGAAATGCTTCTTCGAGGCGTTCAAATGTTTGCCAATAATTTAGATGATCTGGCTCTACATTTGTAAGAATCGCATGTTCAGAGTCGAGCATCAAAAACGTTCCATCCGATTCATCCGCTTCAACGGCAAAATACCTACCGCTACCCCAGTGAGCATTCGATCCTGCATCGTGAAGTTCGCTTCCTACTACAAAACTTGGATCCACCCCCGCATGCTGAAGTCCCAGAGTGAGTAAGGATGTTGTTGTTGTCTTGCCGTGAGTGCCGCTGACCGCTATGACATCCGAATCTCTTGTGACAAACGAAAGCACTTCTGCGCGATTCAAAACTCGCATTCCAGCTGAATGCGCAGTAAGCAGTTCGACATTGTCTCGAGGTATCGCAGTTGAATAACACACGGTGTCAAAGAGTGGTACTCCAGTTTTACCAAGAAGATGTTCACGCTGATGAGAGATAACAACTTCTATTCCAAGACTGCGCAATTTTTGAATCCGCCGACTGTCTTTCGCGTCACTTCCCGCAACAATCGCACCTTGTGCAATCAGAATTCTGGCAAGGGCACTCATTCCAGCACCACCGATTCCGATGATGAATACACGTCCTAATGGATGGATTGCCATGCTCATGCTTGAGTTAGGGCAATCGCTGCCTTAGCGATTGTTTGCGTTGCGTTTATTGGGGTATGGGATGCGCCACATTGTTGCATGGTCGTTAGGTTAATGAGCGATGTTTCAACCTCGCGTAGGAGGGTAATCCCATTCAGATCTCGATCAAGAACCATACTTGCAGCCCCGATGTCGATTCGCTCCTTGGCATTCTTCTCTTGTTCGCCATTGCCAATTGGAAATGGGACGAAAATGGCAGGGGTGTTGGTTGCGGCAATCTCAGCAACGCTCAACGCACCAGAACGACAGATTGCGAGATCAGCCACTGCATATGCAAGGGACATGTCTAGAACGTACTCACGGTAATGATGATGTGATCGGTTCAAAATTTGATCGGTGTTATTACGTCCAACAACGTGAAGAATTTGAAGTGGGTCGTTAGTCAAACGCTCAGAGATTTCATTGACAACTTCATTGATATGTCGAGCTCCCTGCGATCCACCAAAAACCAAGAGCGTGCGGAGGGTGGAATCAAGCCCAAACTCGGCGATACCTCGGGCTCTCAATGTGGCACGGTCAAATTCATCATACACACTTCGTAACGGCGTTCCAACAGTTTTTGCACCTTGAATACTGTTCTCAACAGTTTGGAATACTACCTGGGCCAAGCGTGCACCAATTTTGTTGGCAATTCCAGGTTTTGAATTCGCCTCATGAATAACGAGTGGGATACGCAGAAAGCGTGCTGCGAGATACGTAGGTAGAGCCACAAAACTTCCAAAACCGATAACCACATCGGGACGAAGTTTTTTGCAGATCTTTACACTTTGAATGACCGCCGCAGTCATTCGAAATGGCAAAAGTAGGAGATCGAAATTTATTGTCCTCGGAAGCGGCACAGGGTTAATAAGATGCAGTGGAAAGTTCGCAGCTGAAATGAGTTGCCTATCTAAGCCTCTGACAGTGCCGACAAATTCGCAAGATGCGCCGAGCGAAACTAGTTCTTTTGCCACATTCAGTGCTGGCTCAATATGTCCTGCCGTTGCACCCCCGCACAGCAACACCTTGGTAGTCATCTATTCCGTCTCACGTATGTTTTGCTTAGCTATGGCAACCACAACGCCTGCAGCCATGAGATTAACAATCATTGCAGACCCACCATAGGAAATAAATGGCAAAGGTACGCCAGTTATTGGCAAGAATTGAACAATCGCACCTACATTCACAAATGTTTGGATGCCGAACCACATTGCAATTCCGTATGCCACCATCTGAGAAAACATATCGTTCGACCTAATTGCAATAGTCAAGATCGTCAGCGTGAGAAAAAGTAAAGCGCCAAGCACAATCATGGTTCCAATAAGGCCAAGTTCTTCTCCAATAATTGCCAAAATGAAATCAGTATGCGGTGCAGGAAGGTTGCCCCATTTTTCATGAGACTGTCCAAGTCCTCTACCCATCAGTCCACCCTGAGCAAGTGCTAACTGCCCTCGCAAGAACTGCCAACCCAACGAAATTGGGTGATCTTCAGGTGCTAGCCAAGCTTGGAATCGATTGACTCGATAATCACTCCCACTGAACGAATAGAGCACAACTGCACTTGCTGCTACTACGACGAACAGAAATATTCGGCGAAGTGAAACTCCGTGCGCAAAATAGATGGCTAGCAAAATACTGCCGAGAATTATTGGGGTTCCCATATCTCGCTCTAAAAGAACCAGCCCGATGATAATAGAACCTAGAATTGTTGTACTGAGAATTGCCTTTTGCTCTGCTTGCTCTCGATGCGCATTTGCCGCAATTGCACTTGCCGCCCACAATACAAGAGCTAATTTGGCGAACTCACTTGGTTGCAAGGAGAAACCGAGTGGTAATGAAATCCAATTTCGTTGCCCAGCCACAGTGTCACCAATGATAAGCACCGCAATGAGTAGCACGAGAGTGATGACAATAAAGACTGGGCTAAGCAGTCGAATCTGTTTCAATGAACGTTTCAGTAGTACGTACGCACACAATAAGCCAATTGCAATCGCTGCGAAATGTCTGATTGCGTAACCCCAGGCAAATCCATAGTCCTTCACAGCCTGAATGCTGCTGGCGGAAACAACCATGATTGCGCCGAATGCGACTAGAACCAGGAGTGTGGTGACAAGTGTGTAATAGTCCCGCACAGCTCTTTGGTGAGCAACACTTGAATGTGTTTTCATTTAACTGAGTTCCTCCACTGCTTGTTCAAAGACTCTTCCCCGATGTGCATAGTTTTCGAACATGTCCCAAGATGCACATGCAGGTGCGAGTAATACCACGTCATTGGGATCGGCAATATCACGTGCCCTTTTCACTGCCGCAACGAGCGAATCAGTTTCCAACGGTTGAATTCGATGTATTTGAATATCTGGCGAAAACTTCTGCAGTGAGGAGGCGATGTGCTCTTGATCTCTGCCAATCAAGATGACCACTTTCAGATACTTTGCAACTTTTTGGGCAAGTTCATCGAAATTTTGACCTTTTGCGTCTCCACCGGCAATCCAAATTACATTGTCAAAAGAGAGTATCGACGTCTGGGCAGCATGAGCATTTGTTGCCTTCGAGTCGTTGATGTAACGAACGTTTTCAAATTCCCGCACAAGCGAAACGCGGTGCGGTGCTGGTCTGAAGGCTAGAAGACCTTCTTTGATTGCCGTAGCAGTGACTCCATATGAACGTGCCAAGGCAATAGCTGCTAGGGCATTAGCAACGTTGTGAATAGCCGCCGGTTGAACATCATCTACTTGGCATATTTCAAGAGCGTGTGTAGAGCGATTTTCTACGAATGCTCGGTCCACAATGAAATCTTCAACAATCCCAACCTCTCCCACATCCGGAGTTGCAAGAGTAAATCCAACTGCCCGACACCCTTCTTGAACCTCAGCATTTTCAACCATAGCAATCGTCGCGGAATCTTGCGCGTTATACAGTGCAACATTTTGCGTACGCTCATATACCAAGGCTTTTGTCTTTTTGTATGTCTCAAAATCGTGAAAGAGATCAAGGTGGTCTTCGGCGATATTCAAACATACGGATGCGTAGGGCTCAATAGAATGTACGAACGGCAATTGTGGTGCACCTACTTCAACAGCGATGACGTCATAGCCAGCTGGATCCATGACAACCTCAACCAGACTGTGTCCAATATTGCCGGCTGCAGTTGAACGAAGCCCTGATGCTCTCAGCATGCTTTCAAGCATCAGTGTTGTTGTGGTTTTGCCGTTGGTGCCAGTAATACACAGCCAATCCGCAGCGTCACGATTGCGCAAACGCCAGGCTAGTTCGAGTTCTCCCCAAACGGCAATGCCTCGATCTTGCGCTGCTTGAATAGCTTTGTGTTGCGGATGAACCCCAGGCGAAACAATCAAAAGATCACATCGTTGCGGTATTGCAAAAGGTGCTCCGAGTATTACAGTGACATCAAGAAACTCAAGCAATCCCAACTTATCTTCCAAAGCGTCTGATTTGCTTTCATCGAGTGCTGTGACCTTTGCGCCAAGAAAGGCAAGATTGTCCGCTGCTGCATAACCGGCAATACCGAGCCCGAGAACCGTGACATAAACGTTTGACCAATCGCTGTCTCTTCTGAGGTCGCGAACCATCATTGACGAACCCATTCACTATAAAACAATCCAACACCAAGTGCTACCAACACACCTTGGATCAGCCAAAATCTGACCACAATCGTGATTTCATGCCAGCCCAGAATTTCAAAGTGATGGTGCAATGGTGCCATTTTGAAAAAGCGCTTTCCTGTGGTTCGAAACACAACAATCTGGATAATCGAACTCAATGTGACAATAACAAACAGTCCAGCAATAAACGGTAAGAGAAGTTGCGTCTTTGACATGATTGCAAGTGACGCTAAGCCGCCACCAATCGCTAATGAACCTGTGTCTCCCATAATGATTCGTGCAGGCGAAGTGTTATGCCAAAGAAATCCGAAGAGTGCTCCAGTAAACGCTGCTGCGAACACAGCAAGATCAAATGGATCGGCAACGTCATAGCACCTTGGCGAAAGTTCGTATTGACACAATTGGCCATATTGCCAAAGTGAAATAACTGTGTAGGCACCAAAAGACATTACAGCTGCTCCTGTGGCCAAACCGTCAAGGCCATCGGTCAAGTTGACTGCATTCGTAGTCGCAGTGAAGAGAAAAAGTACCCAGACGATAAAAACTGCAAGTGGCAATACCCAAGCAGTGTCTCGCACAATTGAAATCGCTTGGCTGGCAGGTGCCATAACCGAATTTGAAGGATTCAAAAGTCCTGGTGCTGGATTTTGAAGGGCCAACAAGGCAAACGAAACCGCTACCAACGCTTGCCCTATGAGTTTTGAACTCTTTCGAATACCCATGCTTCGCTGTTTAAACACTTTTAGATAGTCATCAGCAAAACCAACAAGCCCAAAACCCAGAGTCACAAAGATCGCAAGATATGCCGCGTACGATGGCGCTCGAAATGTAATTGCGTGTGCGGCAAGGTAACCTACCAACATCGAGAATAGAATGACTGCTCCACCCATTCCAGGGGTTCCCACCTTGTGTTGATGATCTGGGTACTGGACACGATCATCACTTTCACGTATGGCTTGGGCCAGACCGCGTGCGCGTAGGTAATTTGCAAACAGCGGTGTGAGAATGAACGATAAAATCAAAGCGATGCCACCGGCGATGAGAACCAACCTCATGAGGGCTTATTCTCCCTGCCAAAGTGCTCCTGCAAAGCATTCGCCACGCGTTCAAGTCCAACTGCTCGTGACGCTTTGATGTAGATGACATCGCCTGGTTGCACTTCTTGAATCAATTGTGTGATTGCACCATCAACATCTTCAACATAGAGCGCTTCCTGACCCCATGAACCTTCGAGACTTGCGCCTAATTGAATACTTTTAGCAGCTTCACCGACCGCCAACGTTTTTGAAATATCAAGGCGGACACATAATCTGCCGATTGCATCATGCTCCTCAAGTGCACTCGCGCCAAGTTCTCGCATTTCGCCAAGCACAGCCCACGTTCTCTTCGTTTTGGCGAAGTCTTTTAATGCCTTGAGGCCCGCTTTTACAGACTCAGGATTTGCGTTATAGGCATCGTTGATAATCGTAATGTCATTTGCAAGTTCAACAATCTCCATTCGCCATTCACTCGTCTCTTGACACGATGCTAAGGCTGAAGTTGCAGTGCCAATATCTAGCGCACATGCGTGGATGACACCTATCACTGCAGCTGAGTTCAGTATTTGATGTTCGCCAAGCATTTCTAACCTGAGATTGAAACTCGTTGGGCCAATGAGAATTTCTGCATTTGGAAACCCTTGCTGGTCTATTTGAAGATTTCGTATTCGAATATCGGCAATTTCTGACTGGCCAAACAGCACTACCTGACTTGAAAGGTGCTGTGACAGTGCCACGAGCCTTTCGTCATCAGCGAAAGTAACAGCAACACTTGGTTGAGTTGAGTGGTTAAAAATTTCAGACTTCGCCTTCAGGATGTTTTCGCGACTTCCCAATTCCGAGAGATGCGCAGATCCAGCATTCAGTAAGACTGCAACATTTGGGGTAGCAATCTGAGTCAAATAATTAATTTGACCAATTCCTCTCATTCCCATTTCAAGTATGAGGAAGTCAGTTGACGCGTCAGCCTGGAAGATTGTTAATGGCACCCCAATTTCATTGTTCAGAGACTTTTCACTCTTAACTACAGTTCCAAATGGGCGCAGAGCGCACGCCATTAAGTCTTTGGTCGTTGTCTTTCCACTTGATCCAGTAATTGCTATGACTTTGGCAGATAGGGTTCTTCTGTATGCTTTTGCAATCTCACCTAAAGCATTGAGGGTATCGGTTACTCGTATATGGCTTCCTGCTACAGGTTTGAAGGTAAGCGAAGCTACTGCCCCATTTCTAAGTGCCTCATCGACGAAGTCATGCCCATCAAATTTTTCACCTTTCAATGCTACGAAGAGAGATCCGTTTACTACCGAACGCGAATCTGTGACTATTGACGATATCTCACAATCTGTCCCATGGAAATCGACCTCGAGAATTGTGGCTATTTCACTCAGCAGATACCTCATGCGATATGCGCATTCAATGCTTCTATTGCAACTTGGCTATCGTCAAACAAATGAACATATCCTTGAATTTCTTGACCTGTCTCATGACCTTTACCGAGAATCATCAAGCAGTCACCAGGAACAGCGTGCTTCACGGCGTAATGGATTGCTGCCTGCCTGTCAGCAATCTCAATCACATGGCCCTTCTGGGTAATCTCTGAGAGCATCTGTTCACGAATGGTGTTCGGATCTTCATCTCGAGGATTGTCGTCCGTAGCGACAAACAAATCCGACAAAGTCGCAGCGATCATTCCCATAGATGCGCGCTTCGACGCATCGCGATTTCCGCCACAACCCAGCACTGTGATAACCCGATGGTTGCCTGCAATTTCCCGCGCAATCTCGAGCACGCGCCCGACAGCGTCAGGTGTGTGTGCATAGTCCACAATCACACTGAAATCTTGTCCCACATCAATTCTCTCCAGTCGGCCCTTCACATTCACGCCTTCCAGACTCGAAAGAACTTTAGAAGTATCGAGATTCAAAAAATCACCGCAGGCAACTGTGGCAAGTGCATTTGCCGCGTTGAATACTCCAGGCATTGATACCGCAGCTTTGATGACGGAACTGTTGTGGGCAATTTCAATCTGACCATACCCTTCATTTGTGGTCACGTAGTCGCTCAATCGCCAATCCGCTTTGAACTCTTTTGTCGTATATGTAATACAAGGAATTTGAATCTCACCGTGAAGCCGCTGTCCCCATTCATCGTCAATACAAATAATCGCACATTTTGCATACAACGGATCAAACAACTGCTTTTTTGCAAGGTAATAATCTTCCATAGTTGTGTGGAAGTCCAAATGATCGGGACTTAAGCCGGTGAAGATTGCTACATCATACGTA
>JAURLB010000067.1 GCA_030831445.1 Candidatus Nanopelagicales bacterium
AGAGCCACCAGAGCCTGTGGTTACCGCTATTTCTCTTTCAAAAACAAAGAACACAGTAACGGTGACAGTAAGTAATCCTGGAGGAAAAGCAGTTTCGATTAGTGCTGGTGGTTATAAATTCACCCATACTCCAGCGGAAGCTGCAACAAGTGCTACTTACAGTATTGTGATTCCGAAAGGGAAGAGCACGCTGTTGGTGAAATGTGGCGACACTACTAAATCTAAGGTCTATAAGCGGTAGTTAGCCTGTAACACTTTAGAGAGTGTAGAAATGTGAATGCGTTTCTACACTCTCTACTTACAAGATAGGACTACTTTGAAACGTCTGTTGTCAGTTACACTAGGCATCGTTTTGGTAGTTGTCGTTGGTGCAGTTGTCCCTTCTTCGGCTAATAACAAAATTCAGTTATTGAAGCCAGTTCGCCTACCTACAGCGGTAGGTGCGGGAGAAACAGTGAAAGTGATTCCCGCAAAATGGACCAAATCTGCAGTTAGAACCTATAAGTGGTACGTCGGCGGAAAACTTGTAAAGAGTTCGAATACTTTAAATTTTAATACGCTCGCTTCGCATCAAGGAAAGTATCTTCGGGTGAGGGAATTTGCAAAGTTTCGAGGTGGTGTGGAAATGTCCTCTCGCTCATTTGCAGTCAAAGTGGGTGAGATTCAAATTCTCAACGAGCCAAGTTTGATGTTCAGCGATGCAGACATGAAATCTGCAACGTTGACTCTACCTGACTTTATGCCAGGTAACGTAAAAGTTGATATTTCTTGGCTTAAAAATGATTTACCTATCCAAGGCGAAGATAAGGCTACCTACACATTTCGTCCACAAGATAGTGGTTCACTATTGCGGGCATCACTTCGACTTCAAAGAGATGGGTACGATTCACGTGAGATCACAACCGAAGGCATAGAAGTTCCAACGAGTTTTGAAGCTGAAACACAGTTGCTATGGGCTGATGAATTTAATGCAACAGTTGGAGCGTCGCCTCAGATGTCCAATTGGGTCCCGCAGAATGGTGACGGTAGCGCATATGGAATTCCAGGATGGGGAAACGGTGAGTCACAGTGGTACCTCTGGGAGCAAGCTCAACATGATGGATCTGGCAATCTCGTTATTCGAGCCACACGCACAGGTGCAAGTCAATACGATTGTTATTATGCGGGGAACTGTCAGTGGATAAGTTCTAAATTAGTGACACTTAGTAAATTGCATGTGAAGTACGGGAGAATTTCGATACGTTTGAAATCTGCTCAGGGAACTGGCACATGGCCAGCGTTTTGGACACTAGGAACAAACATTGGGCAGGTGGGTTGGCCGAAGTGCGGAGAAATCGACGTGGTTGAACTTGCGGGCAAAACCCCATTTACAGTTTGGGGAACACCGCATGGCCCAATCAGCGGTGGGCCGGGCAATGGTGGCTCAACGCAACTCCTGCTAGCGGCTCATCAAGAATTTCACACATATACCGTTGATTGGTACCCCGATCGGATTGTTTGGTACGTAGATTCCAAACCTTTCTACACTTTCCGCAAAAGTGAGAACGAGGCTGACTGGGTTTTTGACGATTGGCAATACTTAATTCTCAACCTAGCCATGGGTGGCGGATTTGGCGGTTCAATTGATCCGAATCTTTCTGACGCTCAGCTGAGCGTTGATTGGGTTCGGGTCTACAAAGTCAATGGAGTTGGTGCAATAAGCACACCTTGATCTCGCACTGAACTAAAAGAGACACTGATTGGGCGTGCGGTGCGTTCTTCGGGCAGAATTACCCTATCCGAGGAGGTAACGTGGTGGATTACAAGGTCAATAGCGCACCTCTTTTTGCAGCCTTGGATGCCGAAGCTGCAGATAGCCTCAAAGCGTCAATGAAAGAGTATCGAGCCCGAAGAGGCGAAGTTATTTTTGTTGAAGGTGAACCTGGCGACACATTATTCGTGATTGCCGAAGGTAAGGTCACCCTCGGTCACAGCGCTAAAGATGGTCGTGAGTCCTTACTTGCAGTACTTGGTCCAGGGGAGATGTTTGGTGAACTTAGTGTCTTTGATCCAGGGAATCGCACTGCAACTGCAACTGCACTAACCGATGTGCGAGTTATGGGTTTGAGTCGCGACGTATTGCGCAACTGGCTTCTGGCTCGTCCGGAAGTTTCCCTGAAGCTATTCCAAGCCCTAGCGCAGCGATTGCGTCGAACTGAAGGTGCGATGGCTGATCTTGTGTTCTCAGATGTCCCGGGACGAATTGCAAAGGCTATCTTGGAACTTTCGGATAAGTTCGGTGTTGTAAATGACGAAGGGCTATTTGTTCCGCATGATCTCACGCAAGAAGAGTTAGCTCAGCTTGTTGGCGCATCTCGAGAAACCGTGAACAAAGCATTGGCTGAATTCGCAAGCCGTGGCTGGCTGAAAGTTGAGCAGCGGTCTGTCACGATTTTGGATTTAGAACGATTGCGTCGCCGGGCGGCGTAAGTGAAAATTGATACGTCAAACTCGAAAGCGATTTTGCGTATCCTGAAAAAACAGTATCCAGATGCTCGCTGTGAACTAGATTTCTCTTCACCCCTTGAACTACTTGTGGCAACAATTCTCTCGGCGCAATGCACTGATAAGCGAGTCAACCTCGTCACAAAAACACTTTTCAAGAAGTATCGCAATGTGGATGAGTATGCAAATGCCAACATCAAAGACATTGAAAATATTATTCAGCCAACTGGATTCTTTAGGAATAAGGCAAAGTCAATTCATGCGATGGCTAACACAGTTCGCGACAAGTTCAATGGCGAGATCCCGCGCAATCTTGAAGATTTAGTGACATTGCCTGGAGTTGGCAGAAAAACTGCGAATGTAGTGCTTGGAAATGCGTTTGATACTCCTGGGCTTACTGTTGATACGCATTTCGGAAGGCTCGTGAGACGTTTTGGTTGGACCAAAGAAATAGATCCTGTCAAAGTGGAATTTGCTGTGATGAAGATTGTGCCACAAAGTGAGTGGACGTATTTTTCCCATGTATTAATTTGGCATGGTCGCCGCTATTGTCACGCAAGAAAACCAGCGTGTGGTGTGTGCCCAATAGCACAATATTGTCCGTCTTTTGGTGAAGGGCCAACAGACAAAGACATAGCCGCTACACTTGTGAAAACGGAAGGTCGGGCATGAAGGTTTTTGTAGCACTCTTCATCCTGCTCCTTGTTGGCTGCAGCTCAGAGCAAGTGACACCCTCACCATCTGCCACAATCGATGATTGCAGTGTTTTCGAAGTAGGCCCTGAAACGAATTTTCCGAATATCGAAGTTGAGTGTCTAGAAGGCGAAGACACTGTAAAACTGAATCGAGTCAAAGGACCTTTTATTCTTGTTGTCTGGGCGTCGTGGTGTATGCCATGTCGTGATGAAATGCCCTTCATTCAAACATTCAAAGACACATATGGTTCGAAAGTGCAAGTGATTGGTTATGACATTCTGGATGAAACATCACAGGCAATTGGGGCAAGTGTGAACTGGGGTGTGAATATTGCAAGTGTTGAAGATCCAGATGGGGTCTTTCGCGCAGATCTCGGCATCACAGCGCCACCAAGCACCTTATTTGTGAATGCTGAAGGTGTCATTGTTCACCGCAAGTTTGGCGCGGTGTCATCAGTTGAAGAATTAGTTCAGTTAGTCGAACTCCACTTACAGGTCAGTCTTTAATTCGCAATACTGAGTTCAGAGAGCCACTTTTCAAGAGTCTGATTGAAAATCTCAGGCGATTCCTCTTGTGGGAAATGTCCAGTGTCAGCAATCAATACGTATTCATAGTCGCTATTGATGAGCTCTCGGGACTTACTTGCAGTCTTTGGTGTGATACTGCCATCAAGCGTGCCATGCATCTGCAGTACTGGAACTTCAATATCGTTTGACATAATATCTTG
>JAURLB010000068.1 GCA_030831445.1 Candidatus Nanopelagicales bacterium
TCCCGTTGCCTCAAATGTGGGAGCACACATTTCACATCTGAGACTGAGGCCATCGCAGACACTGAAGAAGTCGCAGACAAAGAACAAGTCGCAGACAAAGAACAAGTAGTAGACAAACAAGAAGTCGTAGACAAACAAGAAGTCGTAGACAAACAAGAAGTCGTCAGCAAGTTACTACCCCCAGTGGTTGTTGTGCCTCCTAAAACATCTGACTTCATAGATACGACTCCACAATCAAGTGTTGAAGGCGAATATCGAGTTCTGACCGAAGCAGCACGAAATTTCACAGATTCACTGTCTCAAGCCCGTTGGAATAAAACGTTAGAGCGACAGAGAGAACTTGATTCGGAAAATCAGAGAGTTCAGCGAGAAAAAGCCATCTTAGGGAATCAGTTCACTGATTTACGGAAAGAGCTATATGAACAGGCCGTATCTTCATTTGTTGCGCTTGATCAACAACTGAAAGAAATAGAAAGTGCCGTAGGCACCGGAACATTTACGCAAGAGGAAATCAATTACGAATCGATAGGTGCTCGGCCAAGAACCGAATTGGTCAGAGTCGGCGGTATTTCTGTCGGCACTAATGCCGAGAATTCTCGTAGGACTCCTTGCATCGTGCCTTTACTCAACGTAAGTAATCTTGTGATTCGAGTTCAACGCACTGAACAAGCTGCCAACCTGATCCAAGGAGTTCTAACCAGGCTTCTCGTGCAAAATACGCCCGGTCAACTTTTATTGAATGTCATAGACCCTGACGTGACGTCCATTTGTTCCCCCTTCGTACGTCTACGCGATATCAACACCGCTCTTGCCCCGAGAATTGCATCAACTGATCAAGAAATTGATGCACTGCTACGGTCAATCAAAGAGTCAATGACTCAGAACAGTCAGGTTCTGCAGGGAGGATGGGGTTCTCTCGGCGAATTTATTGATGACCGTCGTGGCGAAGAAAAAGTCCCATTCCAAGTCCTGGTTATTTTGGGACGCGAAAAGCAACGTAATAAATCAAGGGACGAATTGCTGCAGATCATTCTTCGTCAAGGACCCAAGCTTGGGATATCAACCATTGTGGTGGATTCAGCCGATGTTGGTGAGAAACAGAACCTAGAATTGGACGAAACAAACTCGGAAGTCATCGACCTCAGAGGAAACGCTCGGTGGATGCGTTTTCCGTTGTTGGATTACTCACCAGATCAAGTGCCTTCAAACTCCCAAATCAGACAGGCGTGTGAGGTTGTCGCCCGATCTGCGTTGGTAGAAAGTGCTCCACTCATTGACCTTGACAAACTCATTCCACCTGATCAAGAGATCTGGAGGAAGAGTTCTGCTGATCGAATTGATGTGTTGGTAGGACGTGGTGGCGCAGAGACAGTTGCATTCACTTTGGGAGACTCCAAAGAAAACCTGCACAACGTGCTCATTGGTGGCACCGTAGGAACAGGTAAATCAAACCTTCTGTTAACCATGATCTATTCAATTGCGGCGAATTACTCGCCTGAAGAGGTCGAAATGTACCTTCTGGATTTCAAAGAAGGTGTTGAGTTCGCACGGTTCGCCAGGAAAGATTCGTATCTGCCGCATGCAAAGATTGTCGGAATTCAGGCCGACGCACGATTGGGCCAAGGAGTCTTAAAAGGAATTTTGAAAGAACTTGAAAAGCGATCAAAAATTCTTCTTGAACACAACGTCACGAATCTCGCCAACTATCGAGCAGAGACAAACAAATCGATGCCACGAATACTCGTCGTCATTGACGAGTTTCAAGAATTGTTCAATGACGAAAATGTGGCGGGCGAAAACGCCGACCTACTAGAGAGTGTCGTCCGGCGCGGAAGATCATTTGGTATTCACGTTGTCTTAGCTTCTCAGACAATTTCTGGAATTAAGGGAATGGCCAGAAATCAAGACGCAATCTTTGATCAGTTCAGAGTCAGAATCGCGCTTCGCCTGAATCGCGATGAATCTCAGGTTATTCTCGAACGCCAAAATTTTGGAGCCAGTGAATTGAGGAATCGTGGCGAAGCAATTTTGAATACCGAAACAGGCCAACTTGTGGGGAATCGACACGTTGTAGTCGCTTACGCTTCTGACCAGACAGTTAATCAATTGACTCAGCGTTTCCACGATCGTGGAAAATCAGAACAACCGAGAGTTTTGCAACGTGGTGTTCTTGCAAACCCAGAGCATTACAAACGCCTACTTGATGCCCAAGATTCATCAAAGTCGGGGGTTATCGGATCGTCACTTCTGTTTGCTGAGGGCCCAGTTGAATTCAGTGACATTGGTTCGGCAGGACGCCACATCGTGATGGTTGGCGATGGTGATCGCGAAGCAGTCGGAATTATTCATGCATTCACTGACTCACTGAGTTTCAGAATGAAAAGTGATTTGCAGATCATTGTTTTGAACAAAGCACATGGTGCGGCAGAAGAACATTTGAATCGAAGTCTTTGGTTCAAGAATCTGCGCAGTCATGGAAGTGCTGTCGATGAAATCGAATGCATTAGTGACGTGGAATCCCTCATTGAAAGAAGGCGCGGAACTACTACTGTGATTCTTGCGTTTGGCATGCACGATCTTCCAGTGGACACAAAAAATGAGAGGATTACTTCCCCAGAAATTCTGAAAGAAATTGCTACCAACGGCCATAACAACGGGATTACGTTTTTTGGCTGGTGGCAAAATATTGCGCCACTTACGCGACAATTCGGCTATGAATGGAATCGTCAGATGCTCGGCCGAATCGTACTAAAAACGGAAGCGTCGACAATTAGAGAGGTACTTGGCTCGGGCTATTTCGGACTTCGGACCATTTCTGCCCGAGCGTTGTTTCTTGATGCGTCTGGCGACGCTTCAGCTGAGTTTTTGATTCCCTATTCGGCAATGAGCGAGGAGTAGATAGCCAATGCCAAATGAGTCAACGAGCTATCAAAATCTTTTAGAGACTATTAAGACAATTGTCGCGGTGCCAAACAAATTAACGACGTTACGTACTGCTGAGACCAAGGCTCTCAAACAGTGTGAACAGAAAAGCCAAGAAAATATTAAAGCCATTGATGTCCGGGTCGAAGAACTTGACGATCAGTTGCGGCGATATCTATCGCAGGCTCGCCAAGTTGTTGAAAAAGTCGGTTTGAAGGAACTTGTTTCTTCAGATCTACCTGAAGTCACGAATAGAAATATGTCCTCTCAACCACAGGCAGCATTGCAGTCTTTAGAACATGCGGCAAATAGTTGGTATCAGAATAAGAATCACATAAATGACAGCAAACTCGAAGCTGAGAGACGACGAATCGCGGAAGAGGAAGCAAAATTTCGAGCGAGTGCGCGCCAACAATCAATACTTGGTGGAGTTGTGCAGTTCGTCATTTTGCTCAGTTCATTTCTTTTGGCTCAGTATTTACAGAAGAACGAGGGTGGTGATTGGTATCTCCTCGCTGCGGCTACTGGAATCATCCTGGGTGGTCTATTTGGAAGGCCAGTTTCTGTTTTTGTGCACATCACTTGTGAATGGAGTGGCACTACTCGTGCGAAACCGAGCCGGCTCGCGGGATTTGTTTCAGCTTGTGGACTTGGTCTGATGGGTACAGGAATCGGCGCAGTTTTTCTTAAATCGGACTATTCGACTGCGGCGTATGCAGTTGGTATTGGTGCATTCTTGATGGTTGTCGCCTTTGATGTTTTGCCAGTCGTGAGAATGAAAGACGAGCAGAATCAGATTCTGGCACCACACCTTTGGGACGGATGGAGTGGCTTAGCGATTGGAGTATTTCTCTTTGTTCCAGCACTCATAACTTCAAAGACGTCAAACAACAACACTTTTGTCTGGGTTTCAATCGGAACGATGATCTTGGCTGCAGCAGTTCGACCTGTCGGACTCATGGCGAGGAAGCTCTTCGGTGTGGTGGTTCGTCGAGCCTTAGAATACGGTTCAACTTTTGGTGTCAACAAAATTCGGCCCGGCGCAGTTTTTTGGGCTTGGCTTGATTACGAGTCAGTTGATCAATACGGAGATTCTGGGAAACAGCGCCCTGTCATGGTCGTTGCCCTTAACGGCCCGAATTTACAAGCCTTGGCTTTTACGACCAAGGACAAAACCTATCGTGATGATGTCATCACACTGGGCCGGGGATCTTGGGACCGCCAGGGGCGAGATAGTTTCGTGAAACTCTCGACGTTGCATACTTTTGAACAGAAGAAGATTGCTCGTATCGCAGGGCAGGTTGATCGTCAAAGATTTGAAATGGTGATCAAGGAGGCCAGTCGATTCCATCCATCGCTCCTACAGAAAAAGAATGACAGACCGTCAACCATTTTTTCTAACGGCTTGATGAATTCGTTGGGCTTAGGACTGTTATGGCTGGTCATTGCCATATTGCTAGGGGAAATTTAGAAATCTTCGATTTTGCTGTCACAAATTTGTTGACGAATCGTTATCTGTAAATGAATGTTCAAATTGACGACTGATGTAAGAGGAGAATGTCGATGAGTGATTTCTCAGGATTGATGCAACAAGCTTTGCAGGACCTACGGAGTGCACAGATCCAATGTCGGACGGCGAAAGGATTTTTAGGCAGGGGTAAAGACCATGCCATTGATCTGGCTTCGAGGGTCGGTGGTTCGTCTGACGCAAGAGCCTTGGTTGAGGCATCAATCTCGCTAAGTAATGCGGAAAGGTTGGCTGCTGAAGCTGAAGAAGCTCTTGAGCAAGCCTGTGGTGATGTAAATGGATGGGGTCAAGCAAAACAACTCTGGTAGCAGTTACGAAAATTCTGGGTCAATCAAAGGGAGCACATGATGTTTAGAAAAAGTCAGGAAATTAATGATGAAGTACGGAACCTTCGGGAGCGGTGCATGGCTATCGAAGAAGTATTGACTGAGGCTTATTCAAAAATCGGCAGGTTTGATCCGGGTATTCAGGGCCTAGAGGGCGCCGAAGGTATTAGCCAAGAAGCGGTTAAGGCAAAGGTAGATGAGGCCAAAGTTGCGCTCAGTGGTGCGATTTTTGCAACTCACCAAGTCGTTTTCGGTCTCAACAACTGGAAATTGTAATCGACCCTTCTCATTTCAGTAGCGGAGTGAGAATCGAAAAAAATGACATCAGTGCGGCCATGCTGCCGATAATTGTCAA
>JAURLB010000069.1 GCA_030831445.1 Candidatus Nanopelagicales bacterium
CGCTAAGCATTCCCACCCAGCATGACCCGGGTTGGGAGATCGTCATCGGGCTTAGTCCCTCGGATCTTCTTGATGTTTATGTATGTAAGGAGAAATTTATCCCCTCACCCAATTTTCGCAGATTGAATACCCCAAAGTCAATACTTTTAGGTCTGTGTGACTTTAATCTCTGTCGCTATGCAGAGCCAATCCCCTTCTTCGGCACCACCGCAGTAACTGCCTTGCCACGAGATTCAAATTCTTCATATTCTTTTGGATGATTACTCTTTAGTGCTGTCTTATCGAGCGTCTTTTTCACAGTGGATTTACGTGTCCATTTGCATACACCCTCGATACCATCATTTTCTGCACATAGAACCTTCAGGTGCGCTTCCGCAATGTCCATATCGACTTGAGCCTGTTTCTCAAATGAGAGCAAATTTAGATAGACCTCATGTACGTCGAATAATGTCTGAGATTTTCCACCCTCAGTTGACAACGCCTCTTCCATCTTGGACGCCAACACATGAAATTCAGCCTGAAAATCATCAACTGGCAGGCTGTCTTCTGAAATTTTCACTGCAATGAAACGCGGGGGTGCAAGGCTTTCTTTCTCAATCAGATGCTGGGTCCAAAGGTCCTGATACTTAGCCTTAAAACCCTTTTCATCAAACACTGCACGCGGTGCTCGTTTCTGAATTGCAGCAGTTCCGCTTACATCTTCACCTTGTTCGTCGGCAACGAGAATAGTTCGGTGATAAACGGTCGTGATTGAATCACAACGATCAATTACAAATCGTGCGCGCCAATACTCATTGAGCCACTTCTGCGCTTCTTCGGTGGTACCGATGGTCTCCCCATTTGAGACCTCGTCCTTAAATTTCTTAGCTGTGTCTAGGACATCTTTTTCGCGCTCAAATCTCTTTGCAAGACTTTGACAGAAGTCGAAAGCTTCGAGAATCTGGCTCTCGGATAACTGGAACCATTCACCGTGAAACCGATGACTCGCATACTTGCGATGCATGTAGGTCTCCGCGGCGGTCACACAGAACGTGGGTACAAATCGAAAAACAATGAGCGGGCGAGGGTTTCCAGTTTGGTGTTCCCCAATACGGCTTTGTGAATCTCGGTCTTCGGTGTATTTGATAAGCCCTATTTTTGTATAAGGCGAGAAACCGTTGGCTTCCTGCTCCCGAACAAAATAGATTTCCCCTTGTGTCGTTTCCATGAATGAATCCCCCCGATTGCTAATAGACATCCATCATTCTAGTGCAGATTTTGCCATTTAGGGACAATATGACCTAATTCACTCAGCCTCAAGCTAGGAGTGCATCTGGCCACACAATCTCATTCGCATACTTCGCTGATAATTTGAACTTCACAGCCAATGTTTTCTAGCTCTGCAACAAGGTCTGAATACTTAGAAATAACAGTTACCAATTGAGCCCCATGCTCACGCTGAAATTCAAGCAATACCTCTAGTCGGCTTGCAGGAGTATCGGCTGACTTACAGATCCAACCCGCGTGGGTTGCGGCTCGATGTAGTTGTGTCAGTTTGAGATCATCGGTTGGCCCCACGAAGAGGCACGGGACATTCTCTCCAAGCGTGACATCTTGCAATGCCCTTCTGAAACCCAATCTGCTGTCACCGATGATGTCTGCAACCGCGAATTGATCGAGGAATACTAAATCTGGACACTCATAATCATCAGGGATAACGAACGTGCAATCTTCGAGAACCGGCGAGAAGGACTCAGGCGCCTTGTGAACCGACCTCAGTACAGGAAGGTTATGAATTCCTTGACTTATTTCTAATGCCGTGCCTCGCGAATCATTAATTTTCTCAAGGACAGGCACAATTGATACTCGTAAATTGAAGCCCTTTGAATCTAGATTCGACGCACCAACAAGGAAGTGGAAGATGGTTCCGATCTCAGCGAGTCCGAGCCCATCCTCATTAATGGAATCCCGAAGCCCTTGACTCTCCGAGATATTGGCCACTAGGTCTTCAAGCACTCCACGAATGCTTTGATATTCACCTTTACGTATCAGTTCTTTGCAAACGTTGTGCAATTCCATCTTTACCGGGTCAACAGATTTAGCGAACGGCAAGGGTTCTGGTTGCTGCACCGGTTCTTTGGAAACAATTCGGAGATGCACCTTCAGACGTTCTGTTTTTGTCTTTGGTTTCTTGGGCTCGGCGGCAGGTAGATAACCCAATTGCTGTAGGTCCACATTGCTCAATCTGCCCAGCGATTTCAGCAATCCATCAACGCTGATATCCATCTCTGAATTACGGATAACGGATTTCTTCTTCAAACTGCCGACGCCTTTTAACGGTGTCCCTAATCCATTATTGTCAACGTGTTTGCCAGATCCATATATTGCTCTGATTATTGCGTAGTCATCTTCCCATCGCACAAACATTGCTGGCCTGTTTTTACTGATGGCTCCAGTTTTGGTGGTCCCATATGTGCCATCGAAAGGTACGTGAGCAAGAACTAGATCTCCTGGCTTCAACAACTGCTTCCACGTGTGCATAGCAAGTGGTGGGACAACTCCAGCTAAGTCGGTTGGTTCAGATAGTGATTTCTCGCGGTCTGCATCAACTTGCTCTGCTGTCCGGAATGTATTTGGTATTAACGCACCTACTGTGCTGCCCCAAGCAAAACCAAAAACTTTTGCGCGGGTCTCATCTCCAGGTGATGGGCTGTGTGGTGAGAAAACATCTGGGGCAGAATGACCAAAGGAAAGATCGTCGTTTCCAATCCATGCCAAGCTCCCATCTTTGAGTTTGCCCACAATTGTGATGGTCACTACTTTTCCAAAAGGAGTTGTATCGCGTTGGCGAGATATTTTGGCGCGAATGTGGTGCGCGTAAATCTCATCAAC
>JAURLB010000070.1 GCA_030831445.1 Candidatus Nanopelagicales bacterium
GCTTCACATCAGATTGTGCAACGCCAACAATTGTGCCGACAAGCATCGTGATACCTGCAATGAACCATAGAACCGGTTCGATCTCCCATTGCATTCCACCAAGTGCTACGTAGGTCACTCTCAACAATGCCCCAAATGCTGCCACTTTTGTGGCAGCAGACATAAATGCTGTGAGTGCTGTTGGCGCACCTTGATACACATCTGGAGTCCATTGATGAAACGGTGCTGCACCAACTTTGAAAAGCAGTCCTACCAACACAAACAAAGCGCCAAAGAGCAAAAGTCCAGTATTTCCAGCGTTTGCGCTCATCGCATCTGCAACTGCACCAAATTCGACGGCTCCTGCAAATCCATACAACAGTGCAGATCCATACAGCAAAAATGCTGAGGCAAATGCTCCCAATACGAAGTACTTCAGTGCAGCCTCTTGTGAGATGAGGCGTCGACGACGTGCCATGCCCGCTAACAAGTAGAGTGGCAACGACATGACCTCTAGTGCGATAAATAGAGTGAGAAAGTCATTAGCGATTGGGAAAATCAACATACCGCCGACGCTGAAGAGGAACAAACTCCACACTTCAGTTTGATACCAGCCACGCTTCGTGAACGCTTCCTCATCTTCACTGCCAGGTAAAGCGGATGCTCGAGCAGCAAATGCATCGCCTTGTGAATCAATCTTGTTTTCTGCCATAAACATTGCACCAAAAATCGCAGAAAGTAGGATGATGATTTGCAAGATAACAGCCGCTGGGTCAATGGCAAGTGACGAAACTGCACCTATGCCATAGATCCCAGTTGACTTGATATTCCAAGCAGCAAAGAGTGCAACCAAGAGCGTTGTGAAGGTCAGCGTGAGTTGAACGAATCTTCGATTCTTCACGCCAACAAATGCTTCTACCAAGACACTCAGCACCGCAGCACCAAGCACAATCAAGATTGGTGCGAGTTGAGCATAATCAAGTTCAGGAGCTGCGAAATTCATTATTTCCCTACCTCACTTGGCGCTGGGTCTTGGGCATCAATTTCCACCATCACTCGATCAACAGCTGGATTTACAACATTAAGAACGACTTGAGGCACAAATCCCAACGCGATAATGATTGCAAGTACTGGTGCAATTGCCATTTTTTCGCGGAAATTTAACTCGCTAATACTCTTTTCAACTTCTTTACTCGGCACACCAGTCATAGTTCGTTGCACCATAATCAAGATATAGAGAGCGGCGAGAATGATTCCCAGAGTTGCAATCACTGCAGGTATTGGATAGCGAGTGAATGTTCCTGTGAGGACAAGAAATTCAGAAACGAAACTTGAAAGTCCTGGTAGGGCAAGTGATGAAAGACCTGCAATAAAGAACGAACCTGCCATCAGAGGTGCAACCTTGGATACTCCACCAAAATCTTCAATGAAATGAGAACCTCTTCGAGAAATTAAGAAGCCTGCAATCAAGAAAAGTGCCGCTGTTGAGAACCCATGATTCACCATATAGAGGGCCGCGCCGGATTGCCCTTGGGTAGTAAAAGCAAAAATTCCAAGCGATATGAATCCAAAGTGGCTAACTGATGTGTAAGCAATTAAGCGTTTGATATCAGTCTGACCAATCGCTAAGAGTGCTCCATAAATGATGCCTACCACCGAGAGGGCAATCACTAAAGGTGCAAAATTTGCACTCGCCACAGGGAAGAGTGGCAAGAGGTAACGAAGCATTCCAAACGTTCCAATTTTGTCGAGCACACCAACGAGGAGCGTTGCAGTTCCTGGAGTTGCCTCGCCAGCAGCATCTGGTAGCCAGGTATGTAACGGAACAAGTGGCGCTTTAATTGCGAACGCAATAAAGAATCCGAGGAACAACCAATTTTGCATCGCAGGGTCAATATTGAGTGTGGTAAGTGTTTGCCAATCAAAAGTGCCTTCACCGAGTTGATCTCGCGATACCACCCAGAGGCCAATGAGGCTTGCCAACATCAGTAACCCGCCGACCAAGCTGTAGAGCAGGAACTTCACTGCTGCATAGGTGGCGCGAGGTCCGCCGAATCGTCCTATCAAGAAATACATCGGAATCAGGATTGCTTCGAAGAATACATAGAACACAAATACGTCTGTTGCAGCAAATACTCCGACCATCATTGCTTGAGTAATAAGGGTGAGCACGACGTACTGGCGAACAGTGCCCTTGTGATTCAGCGATTCATTCCAGCCAGCCAACATCACAACTGGGACCAGAACGGATGCAAGAGCAATAAGTACTAGAGATATACCGTCGACTCCAAGGGAGAAGTTCACACCAAACGCTTCGATCCACGGATAGCTTTCAACAAACTGCAGGGTGTCTGACGAGTTCGGATTGAAATTCAATGCAATCAAAATGGTCACGCCAAGTGAAACTAGTGCTGAGACAAATCCAATCTTTCGAATCGTTACATCGTTGAATCCTTTAACGACTGCTAGTAACAGCGCTGTGAGTGCAGGAATGAGAATCAAACTAGAAAGCATCATAACTAGCCTAACCTCACAATCAACGCAATCAGAATGATTGCAACTACACCAAGCATCATCATGAGGGCGTATGAGCGAGTAAATCCAGTTTGAATTCGACGAAGTTGCGATGCAATCACGCCAATAAAGCCGGCTACACCGTTAACAAAGCCATCGACCACTCGATTATCAATGAAAACAAGGGAACGAGTTAGGTATTGCCCAGGTCGCATAAAGACTGCTTCATTGACAGCATCTCCATACAAATCAGCGCGAGCAGCCTTTGTCACAATTGACACATCGCTCGGTGCACTTCGCGGAACATCGCGCGTGGCATATTGCACCCAACCAAGACCAGCTCCAAGCAAAACCACTGCTAATGTAACCGGAATCAAGATTGTCGCCGACGGTGCCATGTCAGGATAGGTAAAACCAACGATTGGTTCGAGCCAGTGTTCAATGTCGAGAAC
>JAURLB010000071.1 GCA_030831445.1 Candidatus Nanopelagicales bacterium
CGCACATTCTTGAGCCAACGCAACGAGTGTGCGGTGAGATGAGTATGTCTTACGACCCTCTGGAGTGGTCACCGCAATAAAGTCCCACGCAGTCGTTTGCTGGATCAGAGCACCTCGAACGGAGAGCACGTTTCCAGCCTCGTTGTCCATGCGTATGAGCACTAAGTCGCTACCAAAGCACTCTTGGACACTGCGGATATCCGAAGCAGACATCTGCAGCTTCACCCCATCAACTTTTTTGTATTCATCCATAAGTCGATAGGCATCTTCAAGTTGGTCTGGACTTGCGCTATTCCAGACATATGGTGCAGTGGTTGAACGAAGTGATCGTTTGTGGTTGCGTTTCCAATTACTTGAGGCTGATGACAACATCGTCTCTTCATCTGTGTGAATACTGAGCAACATGCTCTGTCTTGCGCCAATTGGGTTTGTATTCTTTTTAAAACCGGCATCTGATAAAAGCGTCATTTGCTCTTGTATGGAATCATTCATCATTCCGAAGCGAATGTAGAGAAATCCTGCAAGAAGAAGTTGTTTGAGCGAAGATGAAAAGTCGTTGGTCAGAAGTGCAAGGTCGCCTCCAAAGCCACCGGGGGCCCATGCCATTGCAGTTCCGAAAGGCCCTCTTCGAGTTAGGCACTGAATTGCAATGTGTGAAGTAGCAGTTGTCTTAACAACGCGAACAGGAATCCATCCAGTAGAAGATTTGTGGCGAGCCCAGTTTGCAGATTGGAAAACACACGTTTGTCCAATTTGCTTGAGCAGTTCATCCCAGTCGCGGTCGTCGCCTTCGAAGATCTTCCAGTTGGTGCTCACAGGAAATTCACCACCCAGACATTTCGGTAGTAGTGATCCTCTGGAACCTGAACTGCATCGGGGAGGTCTGGCCAATGGATGACTTCAACAGAAAGATCGCGCAGCTGTTTACGCACTTGATGTACGGCATTGCTGTCAGCGATAAATGCAAAACCGTATGGCGATGTTCCAGTTTCCAAATGTTCAAAAATTGGCTCGATACTCAAATTTCTTACTCGATTGAGCACTTGTTTGAATAGTCGTTGGCGACGCGAAATTTCGATACCTGGGTTGAGTGACTTGATTAGCTGCGAAACAGAGTGGTGCGGAGCAGCAGGTGTTGGAAGTTCGGTTTCGCTTTCTTGTGTCGATCGTGGAAGACGTGATCCTGTAGTAAGAAGTCGCACCATGCGAATTGTGAATTGAAAAAGCGAAAGCGCAGGGAAACTTGTTGAACGCTGGATTTTGGCCGACAATCTCCGAAGCAGAAATCCCTTTGGTGCATCGCTTTTCTGAAAGTCGAGCTGATTGGGCACAAGGTCCGATAACTCCTCGCTAGAAACATAAAGCGCAGCTCCATTAACCAAGCGAAAGGTTTTACGGATACTGGTTATTCCCAGATCGGCTCGAGTGCCAAGCAATTCTCCAGCAGAGTCCTTGCTCAGAAAGCCGTGAGCGTTGTCTTCAATGAGGGTGGCGCCGGTTGCAGAGCAATACTCGCGAAAGGGGCTTAAATCTTGTGCAAATCCGAAGTAATTGACGGCTAACACGGCTTTGCAGCGTTGGGATTTCAGTAAATCCACTGGAGAAAGTGCGCGATTTACTGAATAGAAAACCGGAGTGGACCCAACAGCGTGAATAGAACTTAAAACGTCTCTGCAGATGAATTCTGGAATGAGAACGGCATCGCCCGGTCCACATTTGCAGATCCGTAGTGCCTCAGCAAGCGCATGTCGCGCATAGGCAAAATATCGAATATCGCGTTCGGTTTCGATAACCGTAACGCTACTTGCTTTTTGGCTTAAAAAATCCCATCAACGAAAGCGCGACCGCTGCGTATAGGCGCAATGAAATAGGCCAGATAATCAGTGAGCGGGCGTATTTCTTTAATGCAAGAAAATGTTTACTAGTTCGATGCAAAGATCGACCCGCCCCGTAATACGCCAATGCCGTTCGGCGTCGTTGAGCGATCATATTTTCGTATCGTGCATTTGCAGAAAAGTGCTTTGAAAGGAGTGCTAGTTCGGCCGCCAAATGTTTCTCAATGTTTGCGCTGACATTGTTGTCGTGGCGATGGTATTCCCCAAGTGGTTCACCGATAAATGCAAACCTATTTGACTGCGCAGCTAACCGAATCCACAGGTCGTAATCTTCGGTTGATATCAATTCAGGCGAGACATCAAAACCGTTCACTTCTTTGAGCAACGTCGCACGAACCATCGTTGCAGACGTGCTGATGCGGTTACCTTTATAAATCAAATTGTGATGAGTTGCGGCTTCACTTGGGCCATAAGCAACCAGTCGTGATTTCCCGCTTTCATCAATCCAATACTCGGCATGGCAGACAAGGTCTGATCCACTTTCCAACGAGGCAACACATTTTTCGATCTTTGTTGGGAACCATGTGTCATCAGAATCCAGAAACGCGACGTACTCTCCAGTGGAGAGTGTGATTCCCTCGTTTCGAGATGCACCAATTACTCCGTTGTTGCGGAAGTTGACGCATTGAATTCGTGGATCATTGAATTTAGCTACCACGTCAAGCGTGTTATCTGTTGAAAAGTTATTCACCACAATTGCATTCCAATTTTGGTAAGTCTGTTCAATCACGGTCGCCAACGCACGTTGCAGCATGGGCGCATGGTTGTAAGTCGGAATAACAATGGAAATAAGCGGAGAACCATTCATGATTGGTGATGCAATTCAATCATGTCAAGAAACTCGTCTACCTCGTCAACCGCGTTTTCGGTGAGTGTGAATCCTGTGTTCAGCAGTTTGTGAATGTCAAAGTTTAAGTGTTGAGTTTGCGTGGCTGACGGCTCAGGCCGATGTAGTGGAATTTCCGCACCGAACTTTTTTTGTGCCCGTTCTTGAATCATGTTTGCCATTGCAAGCAGAGTCTGCGATTTCGATCCGCCCAAATTGAAGAGTCCGTTACTGGCATCAGTCTTTGGAAGTGCAATCAGGTGGTGAAC
>JAURLB010000072.1 GCA_030831445.1 Candidatus Nanopelagicales bacterium
CCCGTAACTGAGCGGCTCGCAATGGTTGAAGAGTTGCGCGCCGAGTACCACGGATGGACCAATGAACCTGAACCAAGACTTTCAAGAATTTGTCGAATTATTCGTCGCGCATGAGGTCGAATTCCTCATTGTCGGCGAATCATTGCTGCGATTGAAGCATCCGGTTTTGGTGATCTTGGCCTCACGGCTGCCGATTTTCAAGATCCAGAGGTCATGGTGCAACTAGGTCACGAACCTCAACGTATTGACATCTTGACTTTTGCCTCTGGGCTTAACTTTTCTGATGCGTATGAGAATCGCGTCTACATAACAATTGGGAATGTCCAGGTACCGTTCATTTCAGTGGATGATCTTCGAACCAACAAATTAGCTACCGGTCGTCCGCGAGACATTGCAGACGTCGCCGACTTGCCAAAGGGTGAGTAACCTCTCTACGGATGACGCAAGGTGTGGCGGCGAATTTCGCACCACATTTCGCACAATCCCCGCTCCCGTGAGGCTGGTGCGTAATTCCAAACCTCAGTATTGATGGGGTAGTGGTCGGGGTTTCAGTACATGTTTAGAATGCGAAACGCCATTTTTTGGAACGCGCGTTTTGATACTGCCCTAGAAGAAGCCGAACCCATGAAAGATGTCAGTATTCGTTCAGCAGTGTCAGTCAAGGTGGATACTGAATGTTCCATTCGGCGTCTTAAAATCAGTGCTTCTTTAACTAAGTGAAGCGGTCGATCGCGTCGCATATAAACCATGAACTCGTGACCATCATCGTTGCGGGAAGGTCTCCGAGATGAAGTGCAGTCTGGCAACGCCAAGAATCTCGAGTTTGTACGACCTCACCTCAATCGGTGGGCTAATCCAGTTGGTGGCGGGGACTTGCAACATAACTTAATTGTGGATGAGGACCCAAGATCTCTCCGGCTTCAAAGGTCAGATTGAGGCCGGAGAGAATCATGGAACTGTTACAACGATGGTTTATGGATTATTTTCCTGAACCAGTAGATGTTGAGGAAGCAACTGCATCACAATTTCCCTCGTTGGCATCGGCTTTGTCATTTGCTTCGTTTGCATCGGGTGCTTCGTTGGCATCGGCTTTGTCGTTTGCTTCGTTTGCATCGGGTGCTTCGTTGGCATCGGCTTTGTCGTTTGCTTCGTTTGCTTCGTTTGCATCGGGTGCTTCGTTGGCATCGGCTTTGTCGTTTGCTTCGTTTGCATCGGCTTTGTCATTCCAACAATGATCGCCTATTGATTCTGACGCTTCAGTGGCTGCTGGTGCAGGTACTGAAGCTGTGGCGGCCGGTGCTGGTGTTGGAGTTGGGCTGGTCGCAGCAGACGCAATGCCTACTCCTCCCAGCAATAGTCCGATAGCTGCCATTGATGTCAGCAATAGGCGACGGTTACGTGAACCGCCATTTTTGAATGTGCTCATTACTTTTCCTCTCATTGGATATCTGTGCGAATTGCACGGAGTAAGAATGCCTGAAGTGACCTTGATGCTCGCTGACAAACAGTGGTAATCCTCGTATCATTCAGCAAGCGTTCAGTTTCGTTTGAGAGACTCATTATTTAGCAGTGCTATCTAAAGTAGAGAGATACCAGAGTGAGAATTCTCGTAGTAGAAGATGAAAAAAAGATTGCCTCGGCACTGAAACGAGGCTTAACTGCCGAGGGATTCACTGTCGACGTGGCCAATGACGGAGTTGATGGATTATCCAAGGCAACCGAATTTGAATATGACATCATCGTTCTAGATATTCTTTTGCCACTACTAAATGGATTCGCCGTATGTGCCAAATTGCGAGAACGTAGGATATGGACTCCTATTTTGATGTTGACGGCCAAATTAGGTGAATATGACGAAGCAGAAGCACTCGATACAGGTGCAGATGACTACCTCACAAAGCCGTTCTCTTTTATAGTTCTCCTCGCCCACATTCGCGCATTGCTGCGCAGAAATATTCAAGCCGATCCAACAATTTCGTACAAAATTGGGAGCCTCGCTCTTGATCCGCGTCTGCATCAGGTAAATCGAGATGGCACCGTGATATATCTCACTGCTCGAGAATTTTCGGTATTGGAGTATCTGATGCGCTTCACAGACCGCGTAGTTACAAAAAGAGAAATACTTGACCAAATTTGGGATATTGACTACGACGGTGATCCAAATATAGTGGAGGTTTTTGTGCGCAGAATTCGTCTGAAAATTGATAAGCCGTTTTCTTGTAAATCAATTGAAACCGTGCGAGGTATTGGATATCGACTCATAACTCAAGAGCTATCCGAGTGATCACATTTCCATTCACTAAAGGTTCTGTTCGATTAAGAACGACTATTTTTTCGGTCATTGTGGTTGGTGTGGCAGTCCTTGGTACTTCAGCGTGGCTCATCAACAGCCAAAAAAGCGCACTCACTTCAGGTTTGCAATCAACAGCTCTCCTAAGAGCACAAGACATATCGTCGGCAATCGAAGATGGGACAATTCCGACTGATATTGCAGTGAAAAATGAAGATTCAAGTTTCATTCAGGTGATCAACTCGAATGGGATGGTCGTCGCATCATCCGAAAACATCTCTGGAGAATTATCGTTAGCGTCCAAGATTCCAGTGTCCAAAACAGTTGCCATTTATACGCGAAGCGATATACCTGCAGGAGACTCAGATTTTTGTGTTGTTGGCTTGAGAGTGCAATCAACAATGGGTGCGTTTACTATTTTTTCGGGAGTAAGCCTCGAACCGGTTGGCAATGGGATTGATGCTTTGAGGAATTCTTTGCTAGTAGCGATGCCCATACTGTTGCTCTTGGTTGGCGCATTTACTTGGATTGCTGTCGGAATGGCATTTCGCCCAGTCGGAGACATCACGCGGATGGTTTTTGAAATAACTGCCGAAGACTTGCACCGTCGAGTACCCCAGCCAACTTCAAAAGATGAAATCAGCAATTTGGCGAAGACGATGAACAAAATGTTGGAGCGTTTAGAGAAATCTGATCAAGAGCAACGAGCTTTTATTGGCGATGTCAGTCATGAACTGCGCAGCCCACTCGCCGGTATGCAGGCTCAACTAGAAGTACATCAATTGCACCCAGATGCAGATCTCACATCACAAGTTGTGAGCGAAGTGCTTGAAGAAGTTACAAGGATGAATCATCTAATAAATGACATGTTGTTGTTAGCGACAGTCGAAAAACAAAGAGTTCAGACGTCCTATGAATACGTATCTCTTAATGAAGTTGTGTCGAATGAGATAAAAAAAATTAAGAGAAACACAACGCTTGAAATAAATTTTTCAAATATTCATTCAGTTCAAGTGATTGGAAGTGAACGTCAACTTGCCCGACTACTGCGCAACTTGTTAGAGAACGCTGCACGGTTCGCTGAAGCGAATATTCGTGTTTCGTTAACTAAGACGGATGTCGGTGTTCAGTTAAGAATCGACGATGATGGCCCCGGAATACCAATTGCAGAACGTGAATCTGTTTTCCACAGATTTACCAGGCTTGACGAATCACGAACCCGCTCAGATGGAGGAGTCGGTCTTGGCCTAGCGATTGTTCGCAAGATTGCCGCTATTCACGGTGCCACAGTACATATCGAGGACAATCATCCCGGCGCTGCTTTTATCGTCGATTTTAAAAATGCTGAAAACTTCCGTGCTCCGCATCTAACTTCATGAGACTTGTGGGTAACTTCAAACGAACCTCGACAAATGTTCAGCAAGTGTTCAGAATTCAGTGAGTAACTTTCTGCTCATGGAGAACTATAAAAATTCTGACAACACTATGAGCCACCTTCTTAATAAGGTCCCTGAAGTCACTATTTGGTTTTGGATCATCAAGATTTTGTGCACAACCGTTGGCGAGACCGCTGCTGATTATCTGAGCACGAAATTGAATTTGGGACTGACTGGAACCACGCTCGTTATGTCAGTAGTGCTAGCTGGTGCATTGGCCTGGCAGTTCAAGTCAAAGCAACATACGCCAGGTATCTATTGGCTGGCTGTCGTATTAATCAGCGTTGTCGGCACATTAATTACAGACAATCTCACAGACAATTTTAATGTCAACCTCATTACGTCATCTGTCCTCTTCGCAGCGGGACTAGCTATAGTTTTTGCCGCTTGGCAATCCATAGAGCACACTTTGTCAATACATTCCATCCGCACAGTTAGACGAGAAGCTTTTTATTGGTTGGCAATTCTGTTCACGTTTGCTTTGGGAACAGCAGCGGGAGATCTGGTTGCAGAAAAGATTAATATTGGATACTGGAAATCTGCTCTGCTGTTCTCAGGTCTCATTGCACTAGTCACCGTCGCACATAAAATGTTTCACGCCAATGCAATCGCGAGCTTTTGGGCTGGTTATATCCTCACTCGGCCACTTGGCGCATCAATCGGTGATTACATGTCCCAGGCCAAAGCTGACGGAGGTCTTGGAATCGGCACTACGGGAACAAGTGTTGTGTTTCTCGGGGTAATTGGCCTTGTAGTGATTTACATGGCTCGTCGTGAAACCACTCAAGTTTCCACTTCGTGAGGCCCAGAAGTAAACATTGACTGAACTCAACGTGACTCTGCAGTCTTGATCTTTAAGGGCATGAGAACAAGTAGATTTTCAGTGTGTCTAGCACTTCAAAAACTTCATCACCGCTGACACTGAAAGCTGCCAGCAAAGTCTGGTTCTCCATTTCGCTGCGCACCTTTGGTGGCCCTGCCGGTCAGATTGCAGTGATGCACGATGAACTGGTTGAGAAGAGGCGTTGGATAGGTGAGCAACGATTTCTTCACGCGCTTTCTTTTTGCACACTTCTACCTGGTCCTGAAGCGCAACAACTTGCGATCTATCTTGGTTGGTTGCTGAATGGCACAGCTGGCGGGTTGATTGCGGGCATTTTGTTTGTCATTCCGGGGTACGTCGCATTAATGATTTTGTCTGCAATTTATGCGCAGTGGGGAGAGACTGTAGGAATTGCTGCAGTATTTGCTGGACTTGGACCTGCGGTCCTTGCCATTGTCGGGCAAGCACTTCTCAGAATCAGCAAGCGTGCTCTCACTAATAATTTTTTGTTATCGATAAGTGTGATCTCGTTTCTCTCTCTTATTGTTTTGAACATTCCATTTCCCATCGTTGTTGCAGGTGCAGCAATAATTGGAGTGATTGCAAATAAAAGTCGTCCGCAATGGTTTGTCAAACCGCCGGTTGTTGTTTCAGAACAAGAAGCGCAGCCCCTCATTGCTGACGAAGCTTTGCACGGTGAAAGGCCTACTCTTACGGGTGCAATAAAAGTCCTCGCCGTTGGACTTTTTCTATGGGCACTACCTGTTGTCATTGCAGTCGTCGCACTTGGGCGCAATCATGTGTTCGTACAGCAAGGCTTATTCTTCTCGGGCACAGCCGTTGTCACATTTGGTGGCGCATATGCGGTGCTGTCATACGTTGCTCAACGTGCAGTAGGTGTTTTCCATTGGTTACTGCCAGGAGAAATGGTGAATGGATTAGCGCTCGCAGAAACAACTCCAGGCCCCCTCATTATGGTGGTTCAATTCGTTGGCTTTCTTGGTGCATTTCGTAATCCCGGCGATCTCAACCCATGGGTCGCTGCAATTATTGGCTCCACCTTGGTCGTGTGGGTCACTTTCGTGCCGTGTTTTCTTTTTGTTTTCTTGGGTGCGCCTCATATTGAAGGTCTGCGAAAGAACCGTTCAGTCTCTGCGGGTTTGACTGCGGTAACAGCAGCCGTAGTTGGTGTTATTGCGAATCTTTCTGTGTATTTCGTATTGCACACCATGTTTGAAACAACTCATAATTATTCACAGGGGATTATTCAGACAACTATTCCTGACTGGGAAACACTAAATATTCGGTCCGGCTTTTTGACCATTGTGGCCGCAGTGCTGGTATTCAAATACAAGCGCAGCACGGTGCAAGTAATGGGTATTTGTGCCATTGCCGGTGGTGTTCTCTACCTCATGGCCAGTTAGCAGGCGGCTTTCTTGCATTGACCACCAAAGCGATTTCGCCGCAGTCTTTCTACCCTGAGCGCACTCCAGTAACCTGTAAATAGATGACGTGAGATGTGGCGGCGAATTTCGCACCACATTTCGCACCATCCCCGCTCCCGTGAGGCTGGTGCGAAATTCCAAACCCCAGTGTTGATGGGGTGGTGGCTGGGGTTTCAGTAAACGTTTGGAATGCGAAACGCCATTTTTTGGAACGCGAGTTTGATCATCTTCCTAAGAAGGAGGCGGCTATCGGGTGCAGGTTTTACAGGGCTTACGCTCAAATTTGAGGATATCTAGATAGCCCGATTCGATTTGTGACGGTGTTCCACCTCGATCAGCGACGATTTTTTGTCCTTCTGCTAGAGCGGTGCAGGACGCAACTCTATGAAAATGCTGACCACCGGATGTGAAGTAAACAATGACACGAGCTTGAGGTTTCTCATTCTTGCAAATTGCGCAGCACATGGGATTCATCTCACCATGGCGGCATGGATCAAGTTCTAACTCATCGGAAGTCATGTAAGAATTAAACCATACAAACGTGTGGTACTTCTCCGAGATGGAAGCACCAGAAGGAGCGAGATGCCACTGACAACTGAACAATTGATAAACACTCTGGATTCCATGGATCTACTTGACTTAGGTGCTCCTGGCCCATGGGATGGTGATCTTGATGGGCATGACATTGCGGACATTGAATGGGACCAGATACTGAAATCAGATACTCGTGTTGATAGAGGATCAGAAATCAATCAGTCAGATGGTCAAGAGGACAGTTGGGAACGCGTGGCTGCGGAAATTTCTCGCCGGTCAGTTGGTTCTCGAACACCACCACCGCCAACGAGTGTTGACGCTCTCGCTTGGTACGCGCCAATCCATAGATTTGGGCTTAATTGGGGCGTCTATATCTATGAGGAGAGTGTTTTCAAGATTGCAGGGCAAATTGCAACCTATTTGAGACCGGGGCGTGTGATTGATGCCCGAATAGCTCGTCAATTGATACGCATGTCTCTCAGTGTTTTGTATCTCCATGAAGCTTTTCATCACAAGATCGAATCGTTTGCGATTCGTGCTGAAGTTGTTAGCAGGCACAAGAAATATGTTCCTTACAACGAAAATGTCTTTTTGCCACTGATCAATACTGACGAATTGATGGAAGAAGCACTTGCTTGTACAGAGATGTACACACGACTGAAGGAGCCAACTTTCCGTAAAGGGGTGTCGACCGAAATCTTTCACGCGACTCGATCCGTGCTCGAGGATTGGATCCCAACGCTTCCACCCGGATATCGAATGGGACTGGGTGTTTTGCAAGTTTCGACATTTGAAGATGAACGCAATGGACTTTTGAGTCAAATTAATGAAGGGGATATCTCTCCGACGCAACATTGGGAAGAATGGAAAATTGCACCGCAGATGACGCGGGCATTGTTCTCATGGAAAGAAATCGCTTATGTTTTAATTCCTAAAGGTCAAACTTCGCTTGTGCCTTGGTTTTCGGAGGGAGTTAATCTACTCTCAATTTCCTCTCGTGACTTAGAGAAATTGATTAAGAAGTTTGGCTACTCGGAGACGTCGGGCGGGAAAGGCTCCCACCGCAAGTACGTCCATGACACTTTGCCAAAAATCATTCTCCCGAATAGTCGAGAGTCACTGTCACCCGGGGTTCTGAGGTCAGTTTCGCAAGCATTGGGTGTCGGATCAATTAGGGATTTGGGTGCTTTGGTCTGAATTAGGGTCTTGGGTATGAGAGAAACGACTGCGGAGATTTGGATTGGGCCAGCACAAGGTTCCGAGTGGATGGGTACGCAGGGCGGATTGAACGCCACACATCTGTTGCTACTTCGAGAAAACAGTCGGCCAGCGTGGATGTTGATGCCAGGCAATTTGTATGACTCAAAGCCGCCAGAGATTGGCCGACCTAAGGTTTGGGTTCCTTCCTATCCTCATCCTCTTGAAGATGCATTACTTCTTTTTGCTGTGATGGGGGCGAAGGTGCCAGAAGTCCGGGCCGTACTCGGGGAATTTGACAAGTCTCGAAATCGTTCGCGCCTTGACATAGATGCTTCATTTCCTAAAGGTTTTCCAAGAGAGGTTTACGCAGCTAATCAGAAACATCTCAAGGGTTGGCATGTTGTTGTGAGCGTGGGGGATGCCTCGCATGCAAAGAAAGATCTGGCTGCTCTTAAGAAATACAAGGGCCTTGATATTGAGGTTCGTGAGACAACGAGTTTTCAACGAGGGCAACTGAGTGAATAGGCCTCATCAACCGCGGAGTGAGATGCGGCTAGGTGATCGGTCAAGTTTTGCAAGGGAATGGCTACGAGACGCACGTCTACAACAAGAGGAAAGGCGTGTTTTTAGTGCCTTCTTTAGCGGATACGTAGCCCTGGTTGCAGCTGCAAGCCAAATGGCTGGTGATCACGGGGAATTTCAACGATATGCAAATCAGCAGGATGACCATCTGGAGCGAAAAGCAATTGAATTTGCTATGTCCAAGCGATCAGTTGAGATAAACAATTTCATAACTTCCGGAGATGGAGCGCGTGCTACGAACTCATTAAGGAGTCGCGAAGTGCCAGAAGGAGACGAGTTCAAGATGATTGGATCCGTTAATGACCCAGAATTAATGGAAGCTACCTCATCATTATTTAGCCTCTGGTCGCCACTTGCGAATTCATCTAGGAGCAAGACAGACATCGTGAATCAAGCGAACCATTTGGGGCTCGTTTTTAGAAAAGTTCGCAATCGACTGTTCCATGGAGGAAAAATGAACGATCCGAATGGGTCTGATGCAGATTTGCTCGAACGAATAAATCCGATTCTGTTTGGAGTGGTTGAAGTTTTACTTATTCACTGATAGGTCAGTGACACCAAGAAATTCATTCAGACGATTGGCCATTAGTAAGCGCCGTTTTGCTAGAAATTCTGGGTACGCATCAATCTCTAGAAGTGAGCTTTCCGTGGGTATACATTGACTGGAGAAAATTTCATCACCTCGTTCTTGAATGAACTCGGGAACATAAATTGAAGGCTTACGAGCTTTATGTCCTGGACCCCGTTTGTTGGTCCACCTGTTATGAGGC
>JAURLB010000073.1 GCA_030831445.1 Candidatus Nanopelagicales bacterium
ACCAACACCATCGCAATTCCAACAAGTGACGCCATGATGCGCCAGCCAAAAGGATTGAGACCATAGATTGACTCACCAATTGCAATCAGCCATTTGCCGACTGGAGGGTGAACGATGAACGACCCTTCATTGAGGAGAACATCTTTCTGACCATCAAGGATTAGGGCGTCCGCATTTTCAATATATTTCGATTCATATCCATTGTTCAGCAAGGCCCAGGCATCTTTGGCATAGTACGTCTCATCGAAAACAAGCTGAGAGGGTTGAGACAGATTAGGCAGTCTGAGACCTGCACCCAACACCCCAAGCGTGATGGTGAGCCACCAACCTCGAAAGAACTGACCTATTTTCTCCACGTGGGTATTTTGCCCGCTGGGGCTGAGAGAATGAGCACATGGCAATTGATGACTCCAAGTTTGCGCTCTTCATAGCCGCAACTCCTATCGGAAACTTAGGGGATATCACGTATCGGCTGGCCGAGCTTCTCAGGAGTGTCGACATTATTGCCTGCGAAGACACGCGTAAAGCCCAGTTCCTGCTAAGCCATCTAGACATTCAACCTGCTGGCCGGTTGGTTTCATTCTTTGAACACAATGAAGAACAGCGACTTCGACAACTCATCACCGAACTCAAAAGCGGGAGCAGAATCCTCATGATGTCAGATGCTGGAATGCCCTCAGTGAGTGATCCGGGATACGTCTTAGTGAGAGCTGCAATTGAGAACAACATCTCATTCACTGTTGTGCCTGGACCATCTGCTGTCACAACAGCACTTGTCGCAAGTGGTATTGAAGTAGATCGATTCACGTTTGAAGGATTCTTGAGTCGAAAGTCAGGTGAACGGAAAGATCAATTGAAACGACTTTTAGGCGAAGAACGAACCATGGTGTTTTTCGAATCGGGACATCGCGTTCAAGAGACAATAGCGGCGATGGTGGAAGTCTTTGGATCTGAGCGCCACGTTGCAATCTGTCGCGAGTTGACGAAAACATATGAAGAAGTTTTTCGTGGCACACTATCTGATGCGCGAAGCTATGTTGAAGGTGAAGTGCGAGGGGAAATTACCATTGTGCTGGCTGGTGCATCTGAAGTAGTAAGTACGAGTGACGCAGACATCATTGATGCACTTATGCTCATGGCTGAAGAAGGAATTGATAGAAAAACTGCAGTGAGTCATGTTGCACTCATGCTGAAAGTCCCAAAGCGGCAAGTCTTTGATTTAGCACTAAAAGTTCAATTTTCGCAAGCACCCAATATTGACGCCCAATAAGATTAGCCAATGGTAGAAAACAAGGCGTTTTATCTCACAACTCCTATCTATTATGTGAATGATGCCCCTCATATTGGGCACGCCTACACGACTGTGGCCGGCGATGTGCTGACACGCTGGCACCGTCAGCGTGGTGAGGCAGTCTGGTTTCTTACCGGCACCGATGAACATGGCCAAAAAGTGTTGCGGTCTGCAGAGGCAAACGGCATAGATCCACAGGTGTGGGTAGACAAACTTGTGGCAGAAGAGTGGCTGCCAGTACTACAAGTTATCGACGTACAAAACGATGACTTTATCCGCACTACAGAATCACGTCACATCGAACGGGTCCAGCGCTTCCTCACTCGCCTAAAGGATGCAGGTTGGATTTATGAAGGAACATATCAGGGTCCATACTGTGTGGGTTGTGAGGAATTTAAACTCCCAGCAGATCTCATTGCGGGTACAGATCAGTATGAAGGTCAAGAGTGTTGCCCGATCCACTCAAAGCCAGTTGAAATTGTTGATGAATCAAACTGGTTCTTCAAACTCTCTGCATTTACAGAACCACTCATTGATCACTACACAAAGCATCCCGAAGCAATTCGACCACAATCTGCTTATAACGAAGTCATGTCATTCATCAAGCAAGGTTTGCAAGACCTCTCAATCTCGCGAAGTACGTTTTCTTGGGGAATAGATGTTCCTTGGGATCCACAACAAGTTGTCTATGTCTGGTTTGATGCTCTTCTGAACTATGCAACCGCGGTGGGTCTTGACGATGAGGCCGGAAGTGAGGGTGCAAAGAAATTTGGAGCCACGTGGCCAGCCGATGTTCATCTTGTTGGGAAAGATATATTGCGGTTCCACGCAGTGATTTGGCCCGCAATGCTTATGGCTGGGGGACTTGATCTTCCACGTTGTGTTTATGCCCATGGATGGCTTCTCGTTGGCGGCGAAAAGATGAGTAAGTCAAAACTCACTGGAATTGCGCCGAGTCAGATTGTTGATCACTTTGGTTACGATGTATTTGGATACTACTTTTTGAAAGCAATTCAATTCGGCCAAGACGGATCATTCTCGTGGGAGGATTTGAGTGCTCGCTACACCGCAGACCTCGCCAATGGACTTGGCAACCTAGCCTCACGTGCCACTGCAATGGTCAATAAATATTGCGAGGGTGTACTGCCGAAGCCTGCTGCCTTATCTGACAAAGAGCGAGCCCTTGAAGCCTTACTTCAAAAGACAACAACTGATGCAGATAGACATATGCTCAATCTGGACTTCGCCGAGGGAATCAATGCCATCAAAGAATTTATTGATGCTGTGAATCTCTATGTAACAGAACGAGAGCCGTGGAAAGTGGCCAAAAGCCCTGAACTCACGGACGATTTACATACAATTCTCTACACGATTATTGATTGCTTACGTGCAATTGCAATTCTCTACTACCCAGTGATGCCAAAATCAATGGCAAACCTTTGGAGCCAACTTGGTATGCCTGGAAATCTTGCTGATCAGACAATCGAAATGGCTTCACATTGGCAGAGTGCGCCCCCAGGAATATCAGTCACCAAAGGAGAGGCGCTCTTTCCACGATTAGAGGATGAATGACGCGCGAGCCATTACGAAATCGCGCAGAGTGGGACGCAAATACGGCTCGAGAAATGGATCTGCCACCATTACCCGAAAAACTCCCAATTCCCGTTGTTGATTCGCATTGTCATCTCGACATTGAAGACGGCGATAACTTTCTTTCACCCCAAGAGGCATTAGTTCGAGCCACTGAGGTTGGAGTAAATCGAATAGTGCAAGTCGGAGTTGATGTTCCAAGCTCCAAATGGTCGCGTGACCTTGCGCACTCCCTTCCTGGCATTCTTGCCGCTGTTGCCATTCACCCAAATGAAGCACCTCGAATTGCGAGCGAGCGTGGACTTAGTGCCTTAGAGGCAGATATTGCAGAAATTGAAGCACTTGCAAGTGATGTGAGGGTTCGAGCAATTGGTGAGACCGGACTTGACTTCTTTCGCACCGATGACTCGGGACGAGAAAGCCAACTATTTTCATTTGAAGAGCATCTTCGGATTGCAAAAACACACAACAAAGCTGTCATGATCCATGATCGCGATGCGCATAGAGAAGTTGTTGAGACTCTGCTACGTGTAGGTGCTCCTGAGAAAGTCATATTCCACTGTTTTTCAGGTGATGCCTGGCTTGCATCAATTGCGGCTGAGCACGGCTGGTATTGCTCATTCGCTGGCACGGTAACTTTTAAAAATGCAAAGAATGTGAGAGAGGGTTTAGCTGTGCTACCACTTGAGAACATTCTGGTAGAAACCGATGCTCCATTTCTTACCCCAGAACCGTTTCGAGGTCGTCCGAACTCCTCATATCTCATCCCCCACACCATGCGCTTTATGGCAGAAGCAAAGGGAATCGAACTAGCACGACTCTGTCAGGCAGTGTCAGATAACTCTGAGCGCGTTTTTGGAACTTTTGACTGATGGAGTATTTGACTGCACCTGGGATTCGATCACTTGCTGAAACAATTAATTTCAATCCAAAGAAATCATTTGGCCAGAATTTTCTCTTAGATGCAAATGTGGTTCGATCAATTGTCCAAAAAGCAGAACTACAACGCGATGATTTGGTGCTTGAGGTGGGGCCAGGTTTCGGCTCATTGACCCTTGGGTTACTCGAACACTCAACATCTGTCACGGCCGTTGAAATCAATCAAGATCTTGCCACTCTTTTGCCTGTAACCGTGCAGCGACTTGCGAGTGAGTATTCGCAACGGCTCACAGTCATCTGTGCGGACGCATTACAAGTACGTGAGTTGCCTGTCTTGCCAAGCGTCCTAGTAGCAAATCTTCCTTACAACG
>JAURLB010000074.1 GCA_030831445.1 Candidatus Nanopelagicales bacterium
ACAGTTAGGGTCATTGATGGGCAAAGCGTAATGTCCTGGGAGCCATGAATTGGAATCTCATGTATTTCAAGGCCAATTCCGTGACCCGTGGGATGAGTAAAAGAGTCCCTATATCCCGCAGATTCGATGACACTGCGAGCCGCATCATCGATGACACGTGAAGAGACACCTGTATGTATAGCGGCGACCCCTGCCGATTGGGCGCTCGTAACTATTTCGAATATCTCTTGTTGCCAGGCTGCCGCCACTCCAGCAATTGCCATCCGGGTCATATCTGAGTGGTAGCCAGATTTCATCGCTCCAAAATCACACTTGATGAAATCTCCCCGACGAATGACGTACTCAGTGGGTGTATGGTGAGGTGAAGCAGAATTTACGCCTGCCGCTACTATCGAATCAAACGCCAAACCATCTCCACCTAATTCCAAAACCAAACTGTGAATTCTTCGTGCTAGGGATTTCTCAGTCTGGCCAATGAACGGCTCGGTTATCAGGCGTCGCCACACTTCAGACGTAATTTCGCAAGCAGCTTCTATTTGCTGAATTTCAAAGCTAGTTTTTATGACGCGTAACTCTTCTATCAGCTTGGGTTTCGTCTCGATACGGACATCAGGCAGCAATGTGGCAAGTTTCTGAAATTGCATGTAGGAAAGCGTCT
Source organism: Candidatus Nanopelagicales bacterium (assembly GCA_030831445.1). Lineage (GTDB taxonomy): Bacteria > Actinomycetota > Actinomycetes > S36-B12 > UBA5976 > JAFMIT01. The sequence continues at coordinate 659 of JAURLB010000074.1, forward strand.
CATCTACATATAACACATCGATGTCGCCAACATCATTACTCATCAACGAGAGAAGATCTCGTCCAATTCGAACAGACATTTCCGAAGTAGAAGTGATTTCACTTGCGTAACGAGGATCGGTATAAAGGTAAATATGTTCAGGTGCAAGAAGTACGAGAGCATTAGTACTTTGAAGACCACTTAAATATTGAACATTGTGAAGGTTCGACACTAGAAAGTGTGAGACTTGATGTTTCGCAAGTTGTTGCTGTAACCGTAACAATTCAATCATGCTACGTTTTTGCTCCAGCCAGATAGGTGAGCGCAAGCGTATAGGACTCAAAACCAAATCCAGCGATGCTGCCTTGCACAACAGGGGCTAGCACGCTCTTTTTACGAAACTCCTCCCGTTTCGACAGGTTACTTATATGAACTTCAACCACTCTTACTGATAGCGATTTCACGCTGTTGGCAAGTTCATACGAATAGTGAGTAAATGAACCAGCATTCAAAATGACATCTGCCTTCTGCTCATTCGCCTTAGAAAGTAAGTTCATAATCGCGTCCAGCGAGTCGCTTTGAAAGGTATGGACAACGAGCCCCAATCCAGTCGCAACGCGCGCACAATGTTCATGCAAATCTTGGATTGTCTGACGTCCATAGATTTCAGGCTGGCGCTGGCCAAGCCGGCCCAAATTTGGACCGTTTATCACGAAGACTTCTGTGCTCACGCCAAAACCTTATCGAACGTTTCTTTCAGTATTTCTATTTCAATGTTTTCTACCACTTCGGCTTGAGCAAGGTCCTTGAGGAGGATGAAACGCGATTTTCCGCCAAAGTTTTTCTTGTCCCTTAACATAAAAGGTAGTACCTCGTCGAATTGCACTCCTTGAATTACGATGCCTAAGCCAATATCTTGAAGAACGTTTACATGACGCATCACTAGCTCTTCATTTATGAAACCTAGTCGATGACTCAATTGGGCAGCAAACACCATCCCAATTGCGATTGCTTGACCATGGCTCATCGTGTACAACTTCACTTTCTCGATGGCATGCCCCAAGGTATGTCCATAATTCAAAATCTCTCGGACCCCAGGCTTTTCTTCGTGCGGATCAGACATCACGTAGTGCTGTTTCACAGTTATTGAACGCTGGATCAGTTGTTCAAAGTCTCGAGGGGTGGTCTCAAGAAGTTTGAGAATGAAGGGATCATGAATGAAGCCACACTTGGCCACTTCGGCCAAACCGTTTGCCACTTCAGATGCTGAGAGTGTTTTCAGAAGTGTTGTGTCAATCAATACAGATTGCGGTGAGTGGAAAGATCCAATCAAATTTTTGCCAAACGGCGAGTTGATAGCGGTCTTTCCTCCAATACTTGCGTCCACCATGGCCAAGAGCGTGGTTGGAATGTTGATGTATCGAATCCCACGCATCCAGGTGGCGGCAGCAAAACCCACCACGTCGCTCACAGTGCCTCCACCGAGAGCTAGCAAGGTATCATTTCGATTCACATTTTGTTCGCCCAAAAAATCCCATAAACGAGATAGTTCTGCAAGTTCTTTTGCTTGTTCGCCTGCAGGTAGGGCATAGTTCAAGCATTCAACGCCTAGTTGATCTAAGAGTGTGACAACTTCTTGAGATTGTGAATCGAGATTTTTATCAAAAACTACAACGATGCGACCACGAAGAGAACGCACAACTTCAGGGATGGTCCCACTTATTTCGCCGTAAAGAATGCTCGTTGGCAACACGCTACTTCACCTGTAATTTCTCGAGAATAGACCTAACAATAGCCTGAGGTGAATTCGCTGCTTCTAGGGTGATCGTGGCCAATTGCTCATACACATGATTTCGATTTTCTAACAGTTTCTTCATATTTGAGCGCACATTTCCGAGCA
>JAURLB010000075.1 GCA_030831445.1 Candidatus Nanopelagicales bacterium
AGTTAATACGATTAGATCAGGGTCTATCGTCTCCTGAATCCACTTCCACAATTCAGGTTCTCTCTGTCGCGGCGCCACACCTTGCTTGGTATTCCAAGTTGCAATTCGAAAAGTTTTCATTGCTATTCAAATGCTCCTTTAATGCCACGGTCTGATGAACCCACTATGAATGCTCGATCAACTTCATTGTTGAAAATTTCACATGACGTTTCAGGTACGAGAACACAATGATGACAGGCACCAGACGTACGAAGTTCATCATCTGACTTTGCACTGTTGCATACAGGGTCTTGAGCACACCAGCGGCTTGTGTTGATTGCATCGGAAATCAAGTCTGCAAGCCTGTGACCTTCGGCGTGCTCAACTAAGCCCCCTAATGTACCAAGGCTGTCGCCATCTGCAGTGTAAACAAGAACTCCGACTGCACCTTCGTGCAAGTCATAGACACGATCCCGGATACCCGGCAATGGATAGCCGCATCGATCCGAGAGCGCCTTCATCACAGCGTGACTGAAAGTGTGAACCAGACGACCAGCCAGTGAGTAATCCTCCGGTCGCTGGGCGGGCTCTCTGAATACGCTCACATCGGGAAATGACTCCTTGTTTAACGCGGCCCAGTTAGCAATTTGCGCTTCCGAAAAAACAAACAAAATTCCCTCTCCTGTTACTCGGTATCCAGGAAGCCAGCGTTCTTCACCCTCAGTTGAGTGTCTACCCCAGAGTTGTTCAAACCCAACTTCGGGTGACGGGTTCTTCGGCTTCCACCTCGAAAAACCGTCCAACATTCGAGTCTCTGCAAGCTTTTCAACTGCCACAACCCTCTTGATGATCTTGTCTTCACCAATGAATCTTGACTCGCCAAAGTCTGTCACTTCGCGATACTCCAACAACTCTTGTCTGTAATGCGCTTCTGATTTATCGGTCAGCTGACGAAATTCGTGTGCTTTCGCACTGATTGGATCCCAACTTGTTTCTCGAACCGTTTCTCGAACCGGGAAAGCTAAGTCAAGATGTTTAATCAAGTCATCTAGAGTCAAGTTGCTAAATCCAGCCTGAATTGCTCGCTCCAACCAAGTTCGATGACTCGGAGAATCCTTAAGCGATCTGTCCAACATTGCAATGTCAACTTTTGTGGTCAACCACCGAACAAGTCTTTCGTTGACACCAATTTGTGGAATAAAAATTGAAGATTTTGTGCTCGCATAGTAAAGCTGCACGCTTGTCCGCTCTACAACGTGCATTTTCTCGTTACAGACTTCATTCTGAGTTGGCAAACTAACTATCCAAGGACGTCGACCAGTGCAATCAATTTCATACTTTTCCCCGCCACCTTCTTGATTACAGCTAGCACACTTTGCAACTGGCCGCCTTGGGCCTTGGCTGAAGGTAACTTGGATTTTCGGATTGGCACAAATTGAGCCACCCGCCTGAACGTTGTGGGCAAGTTCTGAAAAATTGATCTCGTCTATGTGACCGCGCATACATACCAGCATGACAGTTACCTGACGCTTCATTCTTGGCTTTTCTCCACACTCTGTACAACCGAGCTTTTTACCATAATGAACTCGCATGTCTGATGATTCAGCAGCACTCAAGCGATTACACCTCAAATTCGTGCAGACTTGCGCGACTGGGAATCTAGTAAGTGGCAACAACCATCTGGTTGTCTTAGAAATTTGGTCATCCGGATACGGCGGAGGTGAGACTAAGAAGTCAATACCAGCAGCGTCTTCTAAAATTTGGTCTCGTATCTTGAATTCTTTTATCACTCTCTCGCGCACATCGTCTTTCTCAACGCCTTGCGCGTTTCCTGTTGGGATTGTTTGTGTCCACTCATGTAGGTCACAAATAAGCGCGGTGACTTTTGAACGCGCTCTTACAAGCGAGCCCACACCATTACTCAACACCAAATGGCTTCTTTTAACCGGTGTTAAAAAGAATTTATCACTCTTCTTAGCCACTAAAAAGCCTCACCCTCGTCGGCCAGACCGTTCTCGTCAGCATCTGGCGGATTTGCTGCGCCATTACCTTGAGATGATGAAAGGGTAAATTGAAGCATTGAATCTGGATCGACACTGCGCATGGAATTGAGCACAAACCACATTGGTGTGCCTTGCCGGTCGACAGGTACCGCATTCTCAGCCGAAAACATAAGTCCCGAGCCTTCCCCAACATAACTGTCCCACACATATTGAGATGCGGCTGGCGCCGTCGCCAAACGCAATAACTCATCAAGAACAAGACTCACATTCGACTTTGATACCTGATCTTGTCCGAGTCGATTAAAGATTATTTGGCTGACTTCGTTCCACGCTGGAAGGGCGTCTTTCACCTTTACGCTCGGTGTTCTCGCGCGAAGAAGAATTGCCATAAACGATGGCAGACTTCTCTCAAGCGCCCTGGTTGTAAAGGGCGTCACGCTTGCACTCTCTACCGACGCGTATAACCGATCATGCCAAAAGCGAAAACCTTCATAGTGAGATAAATCACGTGGATTAGTTGGCTTCAATACAGACACAACCAAACCCGGACTACCTGAACTGCGTCCTACTCGCCCGCTTGCCTGAATGTATTGACTGGAAGACTTAGGTTGCCCAATAACAGTCATCAAACCAAGACGTGAAACATCGAGTCCAACTTCAACCATTGAGGTAGCAAAACAGATATCAACGGTCCTTTTGTCTGGTAGTACTCTTTCTAGACTGTCAAAAACTTCGTTTACATCTTCAGATGACGTTGCGGTTAACTCTTTAAGCTCTGAAGCGTACCGATCAGCAGAATCCTTTGTTGGCGTAACTCGACCACTCCTTCTTCCAGATAGCGCTCGAAGACGAGAAATTCTTTTGTGAAACGATGTATCCATTAGCGAAATTAACAGACCAAGAGATCGACGACTTGAAAAGAAGACCACATTTGTCCACCAAGGATCAGTGTTGTAGTCCAGTCGTGTTGGCCCGAGCACTGCTGCCTGATAGCTCAACGATGCAAGGACACTATTTTGGATGTCAAGCCCGCTGTAGCTTCCAGTAGCACACACAGCAACATATGTTTTTGGTGTACTCGAAAAATCTCTCTTAGAAAAAAATGAATCATCAATTGACAACCCCGGTGGCGGAATCAATCTGCCCTCACGGTTATAAAGCTTCCTGATTTGATCCTCATAGTTTTTAGTGGTCGCGGTTGACGCCACGTAAACTGGGCTTCTGCCGCCGTCTTGCTTGCACAGCTCTTCCAGCGCAATTTCAAAAACACCATCGATACTTCCAAGAGGACCTGAAATCAAATGGAGTTCATCTTGGATAAACAGTTCAGGAGAACCAGAAACGCGCATACCATTTTTTAATCCGAATAGTCGGTGCGACTCAGGATTCCAAGCCAATCTGGCAATCTTGTCAACTGTGGCAATCAAAAAATCAGGTGGCTTGGCATAAATATCCTCATCAATTTCGAGAACTGGCAGCCCAACCTCAAACGTGGCCTTGGCGCGCTGCACTGTCCTCAGATGAAAGTTACAAGTTGGGTCGGGGCAGTAAGCCAAAACTCGTGTTTCTTTACTAGATGTTTGAGCTTCCTTATAACCAAGTATTTGTTTGCCGATACGTTTGCCTATCTCGCAACCACACCAAGGACACTTCTTCAACAAGAAACGTGAAGTGTCTCGCCGATCATTTATCAAGTTTTTTAATTGATTCTTTGCAGTCTTCCTTGAGTTTGGCGTCACGGCTGAGCCCAGCCATGCGCCTATCAATACATCATTTGTGCCGAAATAATCTGGGTCAGAATCTCGAATCAACTCAAGAGCACAAATCATTGATGCCGCCCTAGCTACCTGCTGAACCGTAAGCAATCGATAGGTATATCTCATCAAGACTTTCATACTTGATTTTTGCAGAGCGTTGGATGCAAGTTGCTTCTGGTTGTTTTGACGAGTCCACAAAATTGTAAACGCGGCCAAACCAAGATAAGCCTCTGTCTTGCCTCCACCTGTCGGCATCCAGATCACATCAACGCCGCAATTAAGTGAATCTCTAGAGTCAACATCAATTATTTTTTTTAAGGAAGCAAGAATAAAAGCAATTTGAAATGGCCGCCAAGACTCTTGATCTTGTGATCTAGGTTGTCTTGCGGGCACCGAGTAGCCAAGCTCAGAAGTCTTATCTTCAACAACTTCGCGCAGCGGAGAATTGTATGCCCCCCGCTGTTGATTCATAGCCTTACTTGCCGCACACAAACATTTTTTTACATCAGGATCACTGTTAAAAAGTTCCCAACCGCTTTTAATATCTGTGAGAAACTTTTCGCAGGCGTCAAGGTGGATGGAACCAATTTTTTTGAATTCATCGTCAAGCTCAGAAACTTCAGATCGCTTTGATGTAATC